>JABMRB010001095.1 GCA_013202865.1 Candidatus Nealsoniibacteriota bacterium
AGGGACGAACTGTTCTTCCACAACTCCGAGGTCGAAGGCGGAGCCTTTGACAGTCTCCAGGAAGGTCAGACGGTGGATTACCAGGTGGGGCAGGGCAAAAAAGGCCCGTGCGCCACGGCCGTCAGTCCGGTGTAGCCGATTTGCCGGATCGCGAAAGAAGAACAGCGCCCCTGGATCGAAGTGATCTAGGGGCGTTTTATTTTGTTGGCGCCTTAGCCCAGCTACGTCACCAACTCGTAAGAATGGCCGTAATTCTTCGGACGCGCCGAAAAACCACCGTCTGTGAAACACTCCATCGGGGGGTGGCCTGGTTCAGCCCAGAGCCGGCCGTGAGCTATCTGGCACCCGTTTTTCGGCACCCTCAAAAGTGCCCCAGAAACCCGTCGGATGGGACGGTTCGGGCGGACCGGCCGAATCGGGGCCGAAACTGGTTCATCAATCCAACGATTGTTGGGCCGAACCGTCTTCTGACCGGTAATGGCCCCCTGGTATTCTGCCGGCCCCCACTTCTCAGCTGCTCGACTCCCAGTGCAAAAAAGTTATGATCAAGGGTCGGGTTTCCCGTTCTCGAAAGAGAAGAGCCAACAGTAAACACAAAGCATGCCTAACGAAGGAGACCACATCATGCCTACTCGACGACACATCGCCATTTTGGGCCTATTGATGCTGCTAGTGAGTTTCGGGTCGTTGGCTACCGGGGCTGAGCCGATTACCACGGGGACGCTCTTGGACGAGATGATCGACATGGTCGGTCTGGCGGAGTTTCCCGATCCGGCCTACAAGACGGTGCAGTTCTCGTCCTACGATCGCCGCAGTACCGTGCCGGGCGGCCCGAATTGGTTTGCCAACTCCGACGGCTTCGGCCGCGAACCACGGCCGAACTTCGAGGCCGTCCTGGTCGAGCCCAACGAGCAAGGAATCGGCGAGTATCTGATCTGCGATGTCAAGGCACCCGGAACCGTGGTCCGCACCTGGACGGCATCCATCCAAGGCACCAGGACCTGCCCTTCCTGATGGCCAACGGTCAGGGAGTCTACGTGGGCACGGCCGTGATGCTGATGAATCCCAATCCGATTCCGTGGCCATACGGCAGTTGGTGGGGCGAAGGCGACGAGAAGATCTTCGTCGACGATGATGTGCGGCCGTCGACGTTCGGCACCGGCTCTGAGGACTATTTTAACTACTCGTGGTCGGTGCCGGAGATCTTCGGATTTCCCTATTGCGGTCAACCTCGCGACGACGGACCGGCGAACCGCGGTTTTGTGGTGAATCAGCGTTGGCATGTGCTCGACGCATTGCCGTTTTCCCAGCGGATTGGTTTCTATATGGAATTGTACAGCCATGAGCGGACGCCGGGCTTCTCCTATGCCCGCCTCGCGTACCACTATGGCCGTGCGGGACTGACCGACGACCACGTGACGATCACCGACGAGGACGTTCGGCATATCGAGTTGCCCGCCGAATGGCAACCGGCCGCTCGGATGCCCCAGGGATTGTCTCAGGAACCCGTGTGGCGTGAGACGTATCACAAAAGGACGGTATTTCGGAACTCTCGTTTTCATCCGCCTCCAACGTTGCACGCCTGCCTTGCGTGCGATGCCGAGAGGGAACACCTACGCAGGTTAGCAACGTGCGTTTGGAGACAGCGGCGGGGCGACCTCAGCACTTTGGGAAGAAACACTTCGATACCGAGGACGATGCCACCGCCGCATCAAACGGCCCAGGCCAGGTTGCCAGCGGGCGATGTGGCTTCCGTGCGTGACAACCTGGCTCCAGCGCCGGTGGCCCGCTCCGAGAAATGGCTTCGTCGGGCGGCCCCGCCCGGTACGTCCCGCCTTACCGCGCTCGGCTGCACCGAGACCCGCGTGGTCTCTTGTACGGAACGTCAGCTATTCTTCTATTTTCTCGATCTGCCCCTGTCTGGCCGGAGTTCACCTTGCCACGGCGACCGACAGTTTGACGATCTCCGCGCCGCCGCCGGTTGCATTGATCCCCAGTCGCCCCGCCAGCGGGCTTGCGATAACGCAGCTCTGCGCGAACTGGTCATTGACGAAACACTCGATGAGCTTTCCTTCGGTGAATACCTGGATTTTCACCGGTTTCGATGTATCTACGGGGCAAGGGCGGGTCTTGTCGAGACCCGGGCCGGCCAGCGACAACGTTCGGTCGGCAGGAGTAAGCGTCATTCGGTATTGCCCTCCGAAAACAAGTGAGAAGGTGGCCTCCGGTGCGAGTTTGACCCGGCAGTCCAGCAGGTAATGCTTGGGTACTTCCACGTCGGCTTTGGGCAAAGGTCTGCCGGACAGGTCCAGCACCGTGTTCTTGTAAATCGCCGGCACCTCTTCGACTGGCTTCATGTACAGCAGTCCGTCCGGGCCGCCGTAAATCTCGCGTGGTATGGGCATCACCCCGCCGCTCCATCCGCCGAACCACACGTGTCTCTTACCATCCCACACCCGCTTGGCCGCGTTAATCCCCGGCCTGTCCAGATCGCGCATCAGCTTCGGGTGCTTATAGGGCCCGTTGATGTTATGCGGAGCACTCCGTCTTCGCGCAGACTCAATTCGCGAGGCAGTGATTGCAGGCCCGGCTGGAGCTTTCCTTTCAGCAGCGCATCGAAGTTCCTCTTCCTGCCAACCTTCTGCATTCCGTTGACCCAGGGCGTGCACCACGCCCACATCACGCGCCGCCCGTCCGGCGTGAGCAGCGTTTCGGGGGCGAAGAAATCCCACCTGGCCCAGTTGAACATGGCGTGGTGGGTCGGGAGATACTGATCGCCCTTGAAATCACCGAGATAGTACCGGGCGCCCAGGGCGTGGCTGATACAGAGCAGCATCCACTTGTCGCCGATCTTGAACATGTTGGCGCAGGAGACGTCTTCAGCCTTGCCGACGCCCAGGTTCTTCGGAAAGTCCGGGTGAAACAACTCGCCGACGAACTCCCAGTTCTTAAGATCCCTGGATTTCGCTATCGTCGGATTGCCGCCGCCGCCCAGTGCGTAGTATGTATCGCCCCTTAACCAGCAGTCCGGGTCCCAGTGGCGCATTTCGGCGGCGAGCTTGCCGTCCGCGGTCCTGGGTTCGACCGGAACGGGCTTGGTCCACTTGTCCAGGTTGTCGTCCAGGGCGAAGGCGATCTGGTTTCTGCGGGATCCCGCGCCGTGATAGATTATCGCCGCCTTGCCTTCCTTGGTCAGAAATGCAGTACCGCTGAACATGCCGTGCCCGGTGTTCGGCGGCGTGAGCACCGTCGGATGGCGTTCCCAGCGGACCATGTCCGTGCTGGATACGTGGGCGAACGAGTGCCCCTGGTTCTGGCAGATGTAGTGCAGGTGCGTTGAAAACCGTCGCTACCGGCCATCCATTTGCCCGGGGCACGCTCCGCAAAGATGATCCCGTCGAAGACGGGGCCGGCTTGGACGGTGATAACCGAGCCGGCCCGGAGGTTCCTGTCCGTCAACGTCACCCAGGACACCAGTGTCTTATCCACATTCGCTGCGTTGGCGCTGCCGGCAATCAGTAACAACACAATCGGCAATACTCTCTTCATGACCATACTCCCGGTTATTCCCTATTCTTGGGTGTGTCCCTAATTCTTCTTTGGTTACTTCGTTATGTCGATGTTGACCGTTTTGGCATACGTTTTCTTGCTGCCGTCTTCGAGCGTGATCTCGATGGTCGCGGTGACGTCGAAACGAGGCAATGCGTCGGGCAAGTTGGGCAAGTTGATCGTTCGCTTCACGTCGACCACATCCTCCAGTTTCGTTTGCTTGCCAATGCTTGCTGGACTATGACGTCGATCTCGATAGGTCCATCGCTGGCCGCTACCGCCCGACTCGATTAGCAGTTTGTTTATGTACTCCTCTTTCCCGTTGCTCTTGTTGACGGCGACGATCTCGTCAATCGTAAGCTGACTCGCATTGCTGTCGATGAGTTCCAGGCGAGTGTTCTCGCCGAGAGCGAAATCGACCGACGTGGAAGTGTTAGAGCTATTGAGGTCGAGGACCTCACCGGTGTCCCCTTTTTTTCCGTCTTCATCAACGTGGGCAATGTTCACCACCCAACCGACCTTGCCGTTGTGACAGCCTTCAAGACAGAGAACCGCATCGTTAGAACGATCGGCTGACGGGCAGACCAACGGCACTTCCAAGGCTTCACAATCTATGCCGAGTACGAAGTTGTGGGCGGTTCCCGTGTTAACCATCACCCCACCTTGAACGCCACAGGTCAGCTCTTCGTTGCGACCATCGAAAACGATCGGAAACGTCTGACCGTTGCGGCCGGTGATCTCTTCCTTGATGAAACGCAGCGAACGGTCTTTATACAACTCCGGCTTGGGCAACTCTTGATCGGGATGGTTCCAGTTCGATGGTTGCAAGTCGCCGAAGTTGTACACGCGAACGTTGTTGCGGTTGAAGACGTAGACCACCGGGACAAGTTGTTGGGAGTACTTGCCCCTGGAGCTACTTGAACGGAACGTAAGGTTCGTTTTGTGGTTGGCGTCGGGGTCGACCTTAATCGACGCCCCTTGGTCGATAATCAACGTGACTCCATCACGCGGCGCGTCGATCGAGTCGTTGGTAACGTAGTGACCAGGCGTTACCACCGTCGTGGTTGCATTGGCCATCGCCCATTCGATCGCGAGTTGGGCGTCTTTGTTTTGGAAAAGAACTTTGTCAGGTTCTGCTGCACGGCATACAGTCGCGTTCTCGTCCCGAAGGGAAACGAGCATGGTGTCGTTCTTCCAGCTCTCTTCTGCTGCCAAAACCGCGCCCGTCAGGGCCGCTATTACCAGCACCACTACCGTCATCTTTGCTATCTTAATCATCTCTGTCTCCTTCTCCTTGTCAGGATTGTTGACGCATCACTTCTTGATCTCGGTAATCGTGCTCTTGCCGAAGTCGTACTCCCAACGGCGCGAGCCGTAGCGCACGGTCACGATGTCACTGCCGACCTTCGACTCCAAGTAGGGGCTGCGGTAGTTGTATTTCATGTCCAGGTCAATGGTCTTGCCATTGATCTTCGGAAGGGCGTAGCCGGGGCTGAATGGCTTGATCCCGAGTGCCTTCTCGGCCATCTCTATTGACTTGGCACCTACATATTCAATGTGATGCTCTTGACGTTGTTTTCCCTCTATCTTCAGTTTTGCGTCTATCTCTTTCCATAATCTACCACTAGCCTCTCGCCGCGCAGGCGCCACCTTCGCGTTATATTCCTTTTCCTTTACTTTCCCGGCCTCGTAAGCCTCCTGCGTTATACAGAAGAACTCCAGCTTTGCCGAATTCGGGCCCGTATATTCCACCTTGTTATCGGCATACTTCAGGCGCCCGGGAAAGAACTTGCTCTTGCTGTGACACATCACAAACACTCGCACCCAGTCGACATCACTGAAGGAACCGACAGCACCCGGACCCACCTCGGCTTTTCTTTTCATATCAGCATTGGCAGCATCAAGATACTGCCCGCTGCACAGGCAGTAGACCCACCACGCGATGAAATTGGCTGGACGCCGGTCGCCGTTCTCGGCGGTCTTGCGTTTCATATACGCCTGCCGCCAGGCCAGCGACTTCTCTTTGCAGGTTTCGAGAATCCGTTTTTCCACATCGGGAATCTGTTTGTACCGTTCAAACGGATCAGTCCCCATGATTCTGGCGATGGCGCGCGCCGCACCGACACGAACATTGATGTCTTCCTCCTCATCCGCGAGCGTCTTCTCCAGCGCAGGCACGGCCTCTTTCGCTTTGGGACCCATCAGCTCCAGTGTCTTGGCGGCCGCCCAGCGCACATACCAGTCGCCCTCCTTGTCCGCCAACATGGCGGCCACCGGCTGGATGCTCGCAGGCGCCATGCGGTCCAGCACCATGCCGATGTAGTTGACCATGCAATGCTCGTCTTTGGCCATCCGATCAATCAGCGGTTTGCAGAGCTCTTTGTCCGGTTCGACGGCCAATGCCAGCGAGTAGTAAAACGGCCAGTCGCGGCCATCTTCCTCGTGCCGCTCGATCATTCGACCGGCAGCCTGCAAGGCGGCCGGTCCGATCTTCAGCGCCAGGATGTCCTCATGAAAATCCTCGCTGAGCGCCTTGGTCAAGGCAGGGATCGACTTCTCGCCGAGCATCGCCATGGCGTCTACCAACATCTGCCACTGGAAATACGCTTTCTCTTTTGCGGCCGTCGCGTTTTTTAACTGTTCGCTCCACGGTGCCGCCTTCTCTTGTTCTATCGCGGCTTTTTGCGAGGCTTTCGCTCGTTCGGGCATCGGGGCCTCCAGCGCGGAGATGACCTTATTGCCTTTGAATGCGGCGTCCATCTTCCGCAGAAGCTTGATGTATGACAGCGCCTTCGGGTTGAGTATTCCCTGCTTCATTGTCATGGCGTCAGCGAGCGCGGCCTCGAGCGTTTCCACCGTCGGGCCTATGGCCGCGGGTCCCATCTTCAGCAGCGCTTCAGTTGCCGCGTGTTTTATTGGCCCACTCGTCGCCTCTTTTATGGGCCCAGTGCGCCCCAGACAGTCAAGCAACACGGGCACAGCCTTCTGTGCAGCGGGGCCTTTCCTGCCCAATTCCTTTACGGCGGCAACCATTGCCTCGATGTCAGGGGTCCTCGACTTGAGCATCCCCTCTAACTCGAGTATGCTCTGGTCGATTTCGTCGAGTTTCTTCTCTTCAGCCGACAAAGCGGCACCCGTCAGGGCCGCCATTGCCACGATCATCATCGCCGTTCTTTTCAACATCTTTGTTCTCCCTTTATTCGGTTTTGTGGAACGGTCTTATCGTCGATCGTGCAAAACCGGGTCCATCGTCGCGGCCGACGCGGTGGCCATTTGCCCAGCGCCGATCATTCCGATCGTTGGTGGTGGCGTGGGAGGTCACCCGCGGCCTTCCGGCGGCAGTTATTGCGTTGGGAGGGCCTTGCTACGCCTTTGCATGCACTGGCAAGATGCCAGTGGCACACACCACTCGCCAGCGGCGCGGCAAGGAATCGGCTTGGAACCCGTGCTCTTGCCTCCCTGCGCCAGCGGTCGAAATCGTGGCCGTTTCGCTTGCTCCACGCCGGCCACGAGTAAGGAAACGACAGCCGACCGGCCGCGCTCTCGCGGAAGACGGGCAGCAAGTCCCGTGCGCCCGGATGTTGATAACGATGCGGTCGATCCTCACCGGCGGTCTTGTCCTGACCGAGGCCGCGGCTCACCAGGGAGGACGTGAGCAGCGCCGCCGCGACCAGGAAATGGTGCAAACGCGACCGCCCGCCCGCCGGGCCTTGCCGTGTGGCCCGTGCCGTCGTCAACTCGTTGTGGTTCTCATGCAGTTTCATCGCTTCACTCTGTGAGAAGCTTGCATTGGGCTACCGATGGCAGGCCGCATGTATTGCGTCTATTCTGCAAAAGTCATGGTCCAGTCCAACTCTTTCGTTGCCGAGGGAACGATGCGGACCGTTGCTGTTCCGCCTTTGTCGGCGATCTGCGGCGCCTGGCCGTCGACGTCGGCGCTCTTGAGACGAAAGCCCTCGGGCAGGTGGACGGTCAGTACATAGGGATCGCCGATGACCACCTTACTTTTACCGGAGAGGGTCTTGGCATCCGCGTCCCATTGTTCATCCAGCAGGCTGACACCGCCCTGCGAGATGTGCCGCGTCGTGGACAGAACCCACGGATGTTCGCGAGCCTCGCGGATGGCGAAGACCTGCATGCCCGTGTTCTCATCCATCGACGGCGCGGTGAACGAGCCTTTGGACTTCCCGAGGAACTTTTGCGTCCAGAACTCGAAGACCACGTATTCGCGGTCGGGGTCGCCGCGCCACGCCACGCCGTTCATCATGCTCTGCCCCAGCATCGTGTTCCATTGGAACCCATCGCTGCCCAGCCGCACGCCGTCGACCAGGCCGACCGAGACCCGGCCCGGTCCGACGCCCCAGCAGGTCAGGATGAAGATATCCCTGCCGAGTTCGTCGCGTGCCACACGGTCCCATTTGCGAAGCGACTCCTCGGGCATGATGCCGGCCTTCTTGAAGTGTTCGGCGGCCGGTTGTTGCTTGTCGGAGTACAACATATCGCCCGCACCGTCGATTTTCACGTAGTCCCACCTCTGTCTCTTGAGTTCGCGGAACAGCGGGCGCACCATGTTGTCCACCGCCTCCTTGTTGGCGGTGTTCAAGGTCCAGATCCCGTAGCTCCCCTGGTAGATCGTGCCGTCCGCTTTTCTCACGAACCAATCCGGGTGCTGCTTGGCGATTTCGGGAAGATACTTATCGACATACGATCGATAGACGCGATGGACCCAAATGCCGGGTTTCATGCCGGCCGACCGGATCTTCTTCATCGCGTCTTCCGCCCCACCGGGGAACTTGCTCTCATTCCATTCAAGGAACGACCGCGGTCCCCCGCCGCCGCCGCAGTAGCCGGCGTCGAGTTGAAGGTACTTGTAGCCGAAGTCGGGCAACCGCTTCTCGGCGAACACATCCACCAACTCGTCCACAACCTGTTGGCTGATCCCGTCGCGGCGTTCCACTGGACTGCCGCCGGCGCGTTCGGTGGGGCAGCCACCTGTTCGGCGCAAGCTGTCGAGGCGAGCCAGCTCACGGCGGCAATCCGGCTGATGGCGAACAACGGTCTCGAAAGGTTCATCTTCACGTTCTCCCTGTCGTAAGTGTCATCCCCGCGGTTCCTCACGGCAGGCGGCGAGCCCAATCACGCGGTCGGCGGCGCCGTAGTAAAGCAGCCATTTGTCTTGGAAGCAGACCAGGCCGTTGGACACGGTCGTGTTGCCGGTCATCCCCCGTTTCTCCCACTGATATTCCGGGTATCCGAGCAGAACCAGAGCATCGTGTCGTCGGCGATCTTCATCTCCCGCAGCGATTGGCGCAGCCGCCCCATGTTGCGGTCCACCGCGGCGAGTTCGCCGTAGTAGTTCGCTTTCGCCTCGCCGTACTTGGTGTATGGGGCGGCGTCTTGGGGCGTCGCCTTGTGCGGGCCGTGCGGCGAGGGGAACCAGATGGCCGCCAGAAAGGGCTTCTTGTCCTCTGCCTGTTTGCCGATCCACTCAAGCGCGACGTCCATGAGGACATCCGCTGTGTCACCTTTCCGCGGAGGCACTTGCCGGCCGTTGTGGTAGATGTACTCGTGACCGATGTCGTACCAGTTGCCGGCGGAGAACCACTCGTCGAAGCCCTGGTTGCCGGGATGCCGCGGCTTGGGGCAGAAGCTTTCGGGCAGCCCGCGGCCGGTCCCGCCGTCGGCATGGGGGATGCCGCCGACGTGCCACTTGCCGAAATGGCCCGTGGCGTAGCCGGCCGTCCGGACGGCCTCGGCGATGGTCACCTCGCGCAGCGGCAGATCATGCCCCCAGGTCATGCAGCGGTAGCGTACCGGGCTTCGTCCGCTGAGGCAGCTCGCCCGCGTCGGCGAGCACATCGGGTGGGCCGAGTAGAAGCGGTCAAAGCGGATGCCCGCCGCCGCCATCGCATCCAGGTTAGGCGTCTTCAGTTCCGGGTGCCCGTTGTAGCTCGTATCGCCCCAACCCTGGTCATCCGTCATGCAGAGGATGATGTTGGGCCTGTTCGTGTCCGCCGTCGCAGATGCCGCCGCAGCCGGCAGCAGACACAAGCTCAGGAGCGGGAACAAATCAGGTGTGCGAAGATTCATGAGTGGCTCCTCAGTCGTGATGGAGGTCGTGCGTGATTACATCATGCCATTCTATAAGAGCGGCGATCCAACTGCGACTCGGGTCGTCAGGTCGTTGCGGTCGACGGGGTCTGGCAGAGTTTTCACGCGTTGAGCGATGCGTGGTCCCGCTGGACAGGGCAGACGCTCCTTGAAAACAAGAAGCAGGAAAGACACTCACGGCGATACACCCCACCATCCGATGGACAGTCTGCCTGCGGGTGGAGCGAGCCTTAACGCGCTTGGGGCCGCCCCACCGAGGTCAGCCGCTGTCACATCTCAAGTGCGTTCGGTGGGGGCGAGGTGTGCGCCACCCGAGCAGGTAAACGCATG
>JABMRB010000114.1 GCA_013202865.1 Candidatus Nealsoniibacteriota bacterium
GGGGCGATAGCCGTCGGCCCGCTCTAGCACGTCGGCGGTCAACTGCCCGGCATCGCCCGCGATTTCCTTGCCGGGGTCGAAGCCGTCGATGTTGGCGTAGATCACGAAGAAGCTGTAGCAGTTCCATAGCGTCAACAGGAACTCGGGGATCGAGGCCTTGATCGACCGTTCGCTGTATTGGATCGACGTCCAAGGCGGCTGGTTGGCGAAGAAGTACCACCGCAAGGCATCGGCCCCATAGCGGTTGAAGATCTCGCCCGGCTCGCGATAGTTCCGCTTGCTCTTCGACATCTTGCCGAGCTTATGCGAGAAGTCATCGCCGCACGCCTCCCGGGCTTCGTCCTCCGAGAGAAAGACCTGCTTGCCACCGCCGGCCTCCCACCATTCGGTCAGCATCAGGCCGAGCACGATGCAGTTTTGGAAGGGGTGAGGGAAGTCGACAGACGATTCGCTCTTCTTGGTTACGGCCTCAATGTTACGCGCGCTGGCCGCCGGGTCGAGGTTACTCTCGACCAACTTGTCAATGATCTCCTCCCGTTCGGGTGATTCCAGGATTTCCGGTACGGTCATTGGTTTGCGCCCGAACAACAAGGTGCTGATCGCCACCAGACTGTAGAACCAACCACGGGTTTGATCCAGCGCCTCGCTGATGAAGTCGGCGGGGAACTTGTTCTGGAATTTCTCGACGGAGCCGGGCGTGTTGGGATAACCCCATTGGGCGAACGGCATGGCACCGGAATCGAACCAGCAGTCGATCACTTCGGTTACGCGGCGCATCCGAGCACCGGCCGCCTTGGGTGAGTCGTACGTGACCGCGTCGATGTACGGCTTGTGGACCTTCAAGTCGTCGACCAGATCGGGATTCTCCGCCTTGGCCTTATCCCAGACCTCTGTCCCGCTGACGCCCGGCTTGGCCAGCAGTTCGTCGTACGAGTCGACCGCTTCCTTGTAACCGGTCTCCTCACAGACCCAGATCGGCAGCGGCGTACCCCAATAGCGTTCCCGCGAAAGGGCCCAGTCGACGTTCGTTTCGAGGAAGTTGCCGAACCGACCGTCGCGGATGTGTTCCGGCAGCCAGTTGATCTTGCTGTTGTTCGCCAACATCTTGTCTTTGAAGTCCGTCGTACGGACGAACCAACTCTTCCGCGGATACTGGATCAACGGATCTTCTTCCGCCCGCCAGCAGAACGGGTAATCGTGAAGGTACTGCTCCCGATGGAAGAGCACGCCATCGGCCTTCAGCTTGCGACAGATGTCGCCGTCGGCCTCTTTGACCCACCGGCCCTGGAACTCCGGCGTTTCCTCGGTGAACTTGCCGTTGGGGCCGACCGAGCAGATCAGCTTCGGGCCGTCACCATCGACGAACCGGGCCTGCTCGGCCGCCAGCACCTCGTAGTCGACTTCGCCGAACGCGGGCGCCTGATGGACCACGCCCGAGCCACTGTCAGTAGTGACGAAATCGGCCGCTACGATCCGCCAGGCAACGTGCTGTTGCTCGCCCGATTTCAGCTTGCCGGTGGTCTGGCCGTACTTCTCGTAGTAGTAACCGAACGGCGGGACGTATCGCCGGCCGATCAGCTCTTTCCCGGCGACCGTCTTCTCGACCGTCAACTCCTTCTTGCTTTTCTTTGCGATCTCCTCGACCAGGGCCGAGGCCATTACCAACTTGCGCGACTCACCCTCGACCGCCACCACGGCATATTCCAACTCCGGCTTGACCGCGGCGAACTGGTTGCTCGGCAGCGTCCAGGGCGTGGTGGTCCAGACCAACAGGTCGGTGTCCGTCTCCTCGCCATCGTCGTCCAACAACGGGAACCGAACGTAAACGCTCGGGTCGGCCACCTCCCGATATCCTTCGCCGACCTCGCCACTGCTCAGCGCGGTGCCGCCCTGGGCCCACCACCAGACGATCTTGTGTCCCTGGTAGAGCAGCCCCCGCTCGAAGAGGTTTTTCAGCGCCCACCAGACGCTTTCGACGTAGCTCTGGTGATAAGTCACGTAGGGATCGTCCAGATGGATCCAGAACCCCAGCCGTTGGGTTAGTTCTTCCCACTCTTTGGTGTAGCGAAACACGCTCTCGACGCATTTGTGGATGAACCCCTCGACGCCGTACTGCTCGATCTCCTCCTTGCTGTGGATACCCAGCTCCTTGCAGACCTCGACCTCGACGGGCAGGCCGTGGGTATCCCAGCCGGCTTTCCTCTCGCAGCGGTACCCCCGCATAGTCTTGTAGCGGGGGAAGAGGTCCTTGATGGCTCGGGTCAGGCAATGGCCCGGGTGGGGCAGGCCGTTGGCGGTCGGCGGGCCCTCGTAGAAGACAAACGGCGGGGCGCCGGCCCGTGCGGCGAGCGACTTTTCGTAGATCTCCCGCTGTTGCCAGAAACGAACGATCGCCTCTTCGAGCTTGGGAAACGAGACGGAGCTTTCAACGCTTTGGAACATGGTGCAGGTTTTCAGTTGTCAGTTGTCAGTTTTCAGTTTTCGGTTGTCAGGCATTGATTCTGAACGGTGCGCCTGAGGAACAGCAGGTTTTCACACCCATCTGCACTGGCATACGCACCTGGAATGACCGCGTGGGGCAATAACTGAAAACTGACAACCGTTCTCCGTAACTACTGCGGTGACCATGGTTTACGCGGCTTCCACCACCACAACACTGCGCTACAGTATCAGTAGACCACGCCAAGCGGGCTTTTTCAATGCGTGGCTGGATTCAGCAGCTACGCGCGCCAGAGCGTGGGTTTCGAGGGCGACTGCCCACGGTCTGGCGACCGTAGCTACGTTTGACTGAATTCTTGCGAATCCAGCTACGCGCGCTCCGCCGCCAACACCCCGCGGACAATCTTCCGCAGCTTAGGCTCGGCCTCGGCGGCGGTGGCGAGGATCCTGTTGATGTCGGCCGGCTCCAGAGCGTCCGCCAGACACATATCGGTGACGATCGACAGGCCCAGCACTCGCATCCCCGCGTGGACCGCCACGATCACCTCCGGCACGGTCGACATGCCGACCACGTCGGCACCAATCGTCCGCAGGAAGCGATACTCGGCCCGGGTTTCCAGATTCGGACCGGTCACTGCTACGTAGACACCGCGATGGGCGGCGAAGTTCGCCTGCCGCGCGATCTCGAGCGCCCGCTCGATCAACACCGGATCGTAGGGGGCGCACATGTCGGGAAACCGTGGCCCCAACGTATCGTCGTTGACGCCGATCAGCGGGTTGTCGCCCATCAGATTGATGTGGTCTTCGATCGCCATGACGTCGCCGGCGGCGTACTGCGGATTCAACCCACCGCAAGCGTTGGAGACGATCAGCAGCTCGGCACCCAAGGCCTGCATCACGCGGACCGGGAAGGTAATCTGCCGGTGCGAGTAACCTTCATAGGCGTGGAATCGGCCTTCCATGGCCACCACCGGCACTCCCTCGAGCGTGCCACAGACGAGTTGACCGGCGTGGCCGACGGACGTCGATTCGGGGAAATGGGGAATCTTCCCGTAACCGATCACCGACTCGGCTTCGATCTCCTCGGCCAATCCGCCAAGCCCCGTGCCGAGGATAATCCCCACGCGCGGCGGGCTGGATACACTCTGGCGGATCGCGTCGACGGCCTGCGCAATCTGCTCGGCGAGTTCCTTCATGAATATCGAACTCCGGCAGGGCTGTTACAGATCGTCCAAATCGTCGTCTAGATCATCGTCGTCCTGGTCGTCGTCATCCTGGTCGTCGTCGTCCAGGTCATCGTCCAGATCGTCCTCAAAGTCGTCGTCGAAATCGTCGTCGAAATCGTCGTCGTCGAAATCGTCGAAATCGTCTTCCTTGTCGTCGTCCTTGTCGCCCATGTCAAGCTGAGCAACACACGTACCCGACGCGACCGGTACTCCTGCCGGTCCTGCTTCCGGAGTGCCAATCGGCTTCCGGATCGGTTCAACTTCCACAACCATTGCACCCTCCTCACATGCTAGAACGCCATACATCAACCGGTCCGACACGAATTGTTGTTCAACATCGGTTCTCTTGTCAAGCCCGCCCGCCAGACGCAATTTAGCAAACGCGGGGCTGTGGCGCTAGGGGTCTGTCAAGCTTGATGTTTCGCGTAGCTGAATTCGCAAGAATTCAGGCGTGGTCGTATTCGACTGAATTCTTGCGAATCCAGCTACGGGGTGCAGAAATCCCACGGTCTGGCGGCCGTGGCTACGCCCCGACTTCGCCCGAGGTGGGCGCCGTGATAATTGGCACCTGGGGCGCAATACCCCCCGCAACGGGCACTCCGGTATCCACCCGAAGATGCCGGTCGTCCGTCGGCTGCTGGGTATTCCCTGCCGAGTCGCGTTGCTGACGGACGGCGGCCAGGTAGGTCTGGAGTTCGCGGTTGGCCGGCTCGACCCGTTCCCACTCGAGCAGGACCGGTTCGGCTGCATCGATCTGGCCGTTCGACAGCAGCGTGACCGCCAGCCACCGGAAACAGAGCGGATCGCGACAGCCCTCGACGTAGGCACTTTGCAGATACCCCAGCGCGGGCGTCCATCGCCCGGCAGCGGCCTCGCAGGCCCCCCGGACCGCACCCACCAGCGACGCTCGCTGCTGCGGCCGGATCGGCAACCGCTCGACCATGTCCACGGCCTCGTCACTTCGGCCGGCCACGATGTGCAGGTCGATCAGATGACGCATCACGCGGGCCGAATCCGGAAACTGTTCGAGACACAACTCCAACACGGCCCGGGCTTCGTCGTGTTGCCCCTGGAGCTGCTGGGCCAGCGCCAAACAGATCGCGGCCGTCTCGGCCAACTCAACCAGATGCCAGATCTCCAGATCGACCTGACCATGCTGTACGGCCACGTCGAACGATCGGGCGGCCAGATCCACACGGTCCCTTGCCTGCAAATAATGTCCCATCGCCAGCAGCAATTGGGCGTCCAGCGGATAGATCTCCAGGGCTTCGACGCAAGTCGTCACCTGGTCGGCAGCCAGGGCCCCCTCGCCATCGTAGGTGGCCAACAGCCCGTAGTACGCTTCGAGCATCTCGGTCGAGCCGTGTTCGGCGACCTCGATCGCCGCCTCATAGGCTCGGCGGGCGTCGTCGCGGGCATGGAGGTCGGCATGGGCGTCGGCCTCGACCAGACGCAGCCGTGCCGGAACCGACTCACCGCACTCGGCCATCGCCGCCGCCACTAGGCCCAGGTTTCGTCGGGCACGGTCGGCTTTGCGCTGCGGATCGTTGCGCCGGGCGTGACAGCAGATCAGACCGGGGGCCGCGTCGATCGTCAGCCCGAGCGTCTCGATCGACGGCAGAGCGGTCTCGGCAACGCGTCCCTCGAAGCGAATCTCCGGATGCGTGGGCATCAGCCGCAATTGGGCAATCTGCTCGGCCGACGCGTCTCGGTCGGTCGCCGGCTGTTGCACCACCACCATATAGGCCCTCGACGTCGTGGCTTGTTCGTCGACAAATCGGCGAAACTCCTCGGCCAATTCCGGGTCGAGCTTCTCGCCGGCGTCGAGCCACAGCACCCAGTCGCCGGTGACGTGCCGCAGGCAGCAGTTCCGCGCGGCCGAGAAGTCGTCGTCCCAATCGGCCTTGACCAGCGTAGCCCCCAGCGAAGCGGCCGTCGACGAGCCCCGGCCGGTCGAGCCCGTGTCGACCACCACGATCTCATCGGCGATCGCGCGGACACTATCAAGCGACGCGGCGAGCACCTCCTGCTCATTACGAACGATCATAGCCACCGACAGGCGGGGGCGGGGCGATTTTTCCGTAGAATCTTGCATTTGTCTTCCTTGACAGGGACCACGAAGAGAATTCAGCGGGCGGAGTCTAGCGATTTCACCGCTGGGGGGAAAGGGCGATTTTTTCGGGAAACTGTAGACTGGGCCGAGCGGATCACAACACCAATGCTGGGTGGATCAGAGTGACACCGGCGTCTTTCCGGCGTGGCAACGTCTCAACTTTGGCCTCACCGGCGAGACGCCGATGCCACTACTCCCCCATTCTGCCACTCCTCCACGTCACCCCCCCGTCTTCCCCTGCACAATCTGCACCGGTTGCGCCGCCATCGGGATGCCGTTTTGCTGCAAGGCCTTCAGCAGTTTCTCGAGCACTTCGCTACGAACAACCGTCCGCCGACGAACCTCTTCGATCCGGTAGCGGCCTTCGACCAGTACGCCGGCCATGAGATGGCCTTGGACGTCGTCCCATAGCGAGCGGACGACGATGCTGGCCGAGTCGGGGATGACCGCCTCCACGCTGTAGATTGCTTCGACGGCCACCTTGCGGGTCAGGTCGATGTCGGCGTCGTAGCCGACCTGAAAGCGGATTCTCACGCGGACCGGCTTCTCCTCGAACGAGAAGTTGGTGATCACCGAATTGGACAGCAGCGAGTTCGGATAGTTGACCACCACGCCGTCGGTATTGCGGATTCGCGTGCGTCGCAGGCCGATGTCCACCACGTCGCCCCAGCCACCCCAGTGGCGGCCGATGCTCTCTATCTTCACGCGGTCGCCCACGCGGACCGGTCGGTCGGCGATCAGGAAGACACCGGAAAGGACGTCGGCCAGGAGTTCCTTGGCGGCGAGCCCCACGGCAATCCCCGCGATGCCGGCCCCGGCCAGCAGCGGCGTGATCTCGATGTGGTTGATCCGCAATACCAGCAGCGCCGCGATGAACAACGCGATCAGCCAGAGGAACTGCTTGATGAAATGAACCAGCCGATCGTCCAGATCGTTGGTCGTCTGGGCGGCGAGCCGTTCCATCCTGCGGAGCACGACCGAGCGGATGAAAAGATAGACGGCCAGCACCGCCGCCAAGACAATCGCCGTTTGCCACAACTGGCCGAGTTCGTTCCAAAAATCGATGACTGATTGCATGTTAGACGCTCGAATCAATTGGTTTGCTCTCGGGGCTTTCAGCACAACGGCGGGCCCTACAACTCCCACCCCGCCCGATACGTGCGATGGAGAAACCGGTTGGCGTCGGCGTCGTTGACCACCTTGCCGGTCGCCGGATCGTATTCGATCGGCTTTCCGGCCAGCAGGGCCACGTTGCCCAGCAGCAGCATCTCGGTCTGGCAGCTTCCGACGGCGAAAGGCGAGAACGCCTTCGACTCGCCCTTGCACGCGCTGATCCATTCGGCATGGTGGCCCGGCGAACGCGGCAAGCTCGGCCGCGGACCGTCGAAGCCCTCGAACTTCTTCTGCGGCAGCATGACGAACCGCGTGTTCCATGGGCACTCGGAGAAGACCGACCCTTCGGCCCCCACCAACAGGCACCCGTAGTCGGTCATCTTGTGTCCCAGTAGGCGATCTTCCGGCGGCTTGGGACCGCCGTTGTACCAGGTGAGCGTCACCGGTGGCAACTTGCCGCGGGCAGGCAACTCGTAGCGAACCTGCATCGAGCTGGGGTACGTTTCCGCATGGATCTCCGATGCCTCCGCCTCCACACGGATGATCGCGCCGGCCGCCGGGCTGTACAGCGGATGGGGGTTCCATAGGGCATCCAACCGCAGTGCGCGGAAGGCGATATTCGACGTGTGGCACCCCATGTCACCCATCGCGCCCGTGCCAAACGAACGCCAGTTGCGCCACTGAAAAGGCACGTAGCACGGGTGATACGGACGCTCCGGTGCGGGCCCCAGCCAGAGATCCCAATCGAGCCCCTCGGGCACCTCCGGACGATCCGCCGGACGATCCTGCGGCCCGTTGCCGCCCTTGAGCCACACATGGGCTTCCTTCACTTCGCCGACAACGGCGCGCGACCGGGCAAGTTCCACCGCGCGACGCAGCCCCTCGCTGGCCGACCCCTGATTACCCATCTGCGTGACGACCTTCTGCTTGGCGGCCGTTTCGCGGAGCACGCGTGCCTCGTGGACCGTACGCGTCAGCGGCTTCTCACAGTAAACGTGTTTGCCGAGTTTCATTGCCGCGTTGCAGACCACCGCATGCGTATGGTCGGGCGTGCTTACCACGACGGCGTCGATCTGTTTGTGCATCTCGTCGAACATCTTGCGAAAATCGGCGAATTGCTTGGCCTGGGGGAAACGCTTGAAGTTCCCCGCGGCACTTCGCCCGTCCACGTCGCACAGCGCCACCAGGTTCTCACCACCCATCGCGCCCGTATTTCCGCCCCCCCGTCCACCGACGCCGACGCACGCGATATTGAGTTTCTCGTTCGCCTGATAGCCCATCGCCGAGCGGCCGTCGCCGAGCAGCGTCAGCCCGGCGGTGCCAAGTGCTGCCTTCTTGAGAAAAGTACGCCGGTTCGATCGTCCGCTCATGATTCGATCTCCTGTTCGTGTCGTTCGAGTGACAGCCCGACGCATTATACGCTACGACGCAATGAAACCGCAACACGTCGCCGGCTCGGTGCCTGACCCCACATTTACGTTGCGAAACGTGTCGGTGTGTGGCGAATTGGCATCATTTTGCGGTTGTCGTCGTCGGCATTTCCGCAGAAACGGTTGTACTCCCACCCGGGGGCCTTGCGCGACCGGTCCGCAACCGCCCGGAAACGTTTGACTCGTTGTGGCGTGGACGTATAGTTTCCTTGTACCTGCGTCTTGGGGGAGAGGCGTTGGTTACCGGCGCGGCGGGGAAAGCTGGGAGCTTAGAGGGGACCCCCGCCGTGCCATTTTTTTACGAACGGACAAATAGCTTTCCGACTCGGCACGCACGAGCGGAAAGAACGACGCGGAGCGCCAATCGTGGGTACTAGGAATCGCAACGCTTTTACGCTGATCGAGTTGTTGATCGTCGTGACGATCATCGCCGTGCTGACTGCTGTCATTATTCCGCAGTTCTCTACCTCGACCGAAGACGCCAGCGAATCGTCGCTGCAGCACAATCTCCGCTCGTTGCGGGCGCTGGTCGGCGTGTACGAGGCAGACCATGCGGGCCGCTACCCGTCGGTGGCCAAGTTCGCCGAGCAGATGACCGCGCCCACGAACGCCACCGGGGGGACCACCGGCGAAACTCGTTACGGCCCCTACCTCCACGACGAAATCCCCGAGAACCCGTTCAACCACAGCAACACGATTGCGGCCGTTGCGACGGCAGGCCAGCGGCCCGTGGGGACGGTCCCCGGTGGGGCTGGATGGCAATACGACGAAAGCAACGGTACGGTATGGCCGAACAACCGCGAATATTACCCGTAACCAACGACCGCGAAGGAAGCCGAACCGGTCGGGCCATAAGCGACGTTTCGGCCCGTCACCGGTCGCAGGGCGGGTTCACGCTGATCGAGGCCATGGTGTCGATCGCAATCACAGCCATCGCCGGCAGCGCGCTGCTGATGGGGATCCACACTTCGCTGCAAGCCACCGGTGAGTCGCTGGGGCAAACGATCGCCGGCGGTCTGGCCGAGCAACTAATGGACGAGATACTCGGCCAACCATACGATGATATCGACGACTACAACGGCCTGCGCCGGCTCCCGCCGGCAGACGCTTGGGGGATTGCGCTGGGTAAGGACGACGGCGAGGGCGGCCTGCGCCACGCCAACTTCCAGGTTACCAACCGGATCCTCGATAACTGGCGACAAGAGGTCGACGTCTACTACGTTGACGAGTCCGATCCTTCCACCCCGCTGCCGGCCGGACAGACCAGCGACTACCGGATGGTAGAAGTCCGCATCGTGCAAGTCGATCCCGATCGGGGCAACCGCCAATTGGCTACCTTACGACGAGTTGTTGCCTATGTTCCGCCCATGTAAACCACGCGCTCGCCGGTCGCGAGGCGCGACGCGAGGCGCGACGCGAGGCGCGACCACCGGTCGCGGTTTTGTGCCGAGCGGCATGACGTTGTTGGAGTTGCTGATCGCCGTGTCGATCCTGGTCGGCGTGGCCGGCACGCTGGGAGTGCTGGCTAAGGGGGTCGAAGACGGGTTCGAGTACACAGAAGGTCACGGAACGGCCACGCAGCACGCGCGCGTTGCTATGGACCGAATCGCCCGGTCCGTCCGCGAAGCAACCGCCAACGAACAATTCCCCGGTGTGCTGGTCATCGATACCCAGGTGGACGGCTACCGACTGCCCGACACGCTGGTCGTCTGGCACCCGGACGGCGAACCGGTCGAACCGGACGGCCTGCCGCGGATCAACGAGCTGGTGATCTATTGCCCCGATCCGTCCGCCGCCAACCGGCTCGTGGAGCTCCGCGCTGCGGGTGACACAGGGACGGTGCCCCCGCCGGAAAATTTGTCCGAATGGCGAACCACGGTCGCGTCGATCAAGGCCGACAACGCGGCACAAATGGTCACGCTGACCAAGCTCGTACGGACCGCTTCGGTCGCGAACGCGATGGACGTCGTGGGGCAAGCGGCCGTCCGCTTCGAGACACGCCTGCGGCCTTCCGCCCAGCAATGGAAGGACTATAAGGACGGCAACACCGCCTGGGAGGATCTCCCCTGGGTGCAAG
Organism: Candidatus Nealsoniibacteriota bacterium; assembly: GCA_013202865.1. Classification (GTDB taxonomy): domain Bacteria; phylum Planctomycetota; class Planctomycetia; order Pirellulales; family Thermoguttaceae; genus JABMRB01. Next base: position 10,399 of record JABMRB010000114.1, read on the forward strand.
GCATCTACGGATCGCAGACGGGCCTGCGGCAGGTCTGGTTGCGAACCGAATTGCAATTGTTACCCGACCAAAACACGGTGGTTTCCGCCGAGCAGGCGATTCCCTTCTTCGGCTCGGCCGCCCTCTACTACGAGATGCACCAATGACCGATCTTCGATTATCCCGTCGTCCGCGTTGGGGTGGGAGTTCAACTCTCCCCC
>JABMRB010001096.1 GCA_013202865.1 Candidatus Nealsoniibacteriota bacterium
GGTGAGTGGGGAGCGGGGAGCGGGGAGCGGGGAGCGGGTGGCAGCGATGATTCTGCGGGGTAGATGTTGCGATTTCATTCGGCTTGTTCGCAGAATCGTCGGTGTGACGCAGCCATGCGAGGATCGTGTAGACCCGAACGATGCGATCCGCCGATAGTCTCCGGCTGTCCGAGTTGGCAGCGGGACTCACGGTTACGGATCGAACACTGACGACCCCGGCATGCCGAAGGCACCCCAGGTCGAGGCCCCTATTGCGACAACTGGAGGTGCCTGTATGATAGTGGCATCGCATGGGGGTTTGCCCCGCCGAACCGACAACTGTTCCCCAAGCAGCAAAGGAGTTCGACGAGATGTGTTGTGCCGCCGAATTGGGAATGATGATTTTCGGAATCGTTACGCTCGTGAAGGGAAAGTTTGCACTCTCCAAAACGCAGGTCGTTATCGGACCTCCTACCTGATTGGTGCCCTGTTGACGGCAACCATGCCAATCGCGTTCGTGATCGGGTTTGCTGTGGGTCTCAGCGCCGCGGCAAGGGGACATCAACCGGATCCTACGGAGTTCATGTGGGTGGATCTCACCATCGTGCCCGTGATCTTGGTAACGGTGCTGATCATCGCCCTGGAGACGGGCAAGGACCCATCGCGGCAGCGGCGCAAGATCACCACACCGTTTGACGGCGGCATTCCACCGCTTCCGGCCGATCCGAACAACCCGTACTACAGCCCACAAGCCGACCAGAACAGACCACCCGAGGATCCCTCGCCACCGCCCGGTTTCTAAGGTCACCAGGGCTGATTAAAGAGCCCCTGGTCGCGGCCTTGCCCGTTCTGTTGGGGGAACATGTTGTTGCCGAAGATGTTGTCGTTGCCGCCCTGGTTGCCGCCCTGGTTGCCGAGGCCGCCTAGCCGGCCGAAACCGGACATCTGCGGCGCCGCGATCGGTACGACCAACTCGACTACCGGATAGACCTTCGTTGTCATCAGGTGTTCGATCTCCTCGGGCGTGGTGATCAGCAGCACCTCGTCGCGGACGGTGTAGGTCAGGTCCAGCTCCCGCAGAATCAGCCGCAAAGCCGACCGCAGGGAGATGCCCTTGAGATGCCGCGTGATCGGGATCCCGGCGTTAAGGCCTACGGCGTTCAGGGCCCGTTCGTCGATTTCGATCTCGATGTCGTGGAAGTCCTCCAAGTAGTCGAACAGGTCGCGCAGCGGCGTTTCGATGAACTCGATTTGTGTGGGTGAATCGAGCGCTTCGAGGATTTTCCGCTCGGCCGGGCGGCGACGCGCAACGTCCATCGAGCGGTACTTCTCCGTACGGCGGGCGGACAACTCCTGCCACTCGGCCGCCGGTGGGTAGACGATCGACGGGTCGTCGGGCATCGGCAGCAGGGCCTTCTCGACCATGCCGAGCGTTCCTACCACGCCCTTCTGTCGGGCGATCCGCTGCTGCATGGCCTCGCGTTGGTAGCCGGCGGTCCGCGCCAATAGCGTCGCCGCAACCGGCACCGGATGGTCGGGCAACTCTTCGGCCGCAGCGGCGGCAACCACCTCTTCGGCAAGCCGGTGGCGACCCTCGTCCAGAAGCGAATCGAAACGTGCCATCAGTTGGTCGACCTTCTGCTGCTTGCGTAGCAGGCCGTCGTGCAGCAACACCCGCTCCTTGGCGGCGGCGGCCCTTTCGGCCCGATGCTGCCGGTGGTGGTCCAATTCGGTCCGTTGCCGCCCGGCCGCGTTCAGTGCCGCCTGAAGCACGCCGATTAGTTGATTGCGGACGTCGGCCGTTACGTCGCGCGACTGGCGAACCATCTGCAACGTCACTTTCAGGTTCCCGATCACGACGTCCGGATCGCTTGCCATCTTGCGACGGGCCAGATTGACGGCGGTTTGGACCTTGCTGCGAAGCGCCAGCTCGACGACGCGGCGATGGCCCGCGTAGGTCGCGATAAGGTCGCCGGGTGCGGGTATGTTGCCCTCGAGAATCAGCTCGGCCGGCGAAGCCTCTGTCGGCGGTACGACGGTGGCAACGGCCGGTTGCCTGGCGGCGATCACGCGGCGGATCGCCAGGGCCTGCGGGTTGTTCGGATCGCGGCGCAAGGCGTCGTCGGCCAAACGTTTCGCCGCTTCGTAGTTCTGCGCGGCCATCGCCTGCCTTGCCAGCCGGGCCATGCGATAGGCACCCAGGTTCACCGCGTGCCGGGCCTGTTCGAGACTGGCGGAATCGACCAGCGGCAGACTCGCGCCGCCGTCGACCCGTGCCCAGGCGACCAGTTCCTTGAGATACGAACGCTCCTCGCCGGTTCCGGACGGCCGGACGGTCCATGCGAACTCGTGTTGCCCGGCAGGGCCGGTTGCCGTGACGCGAACGTTCGCCGGCGCGTCGCCCGTGTAGGAGCCCACGAGCACCGTGTCGCGGTCGCTGCGCAGCGGGGGGATCTGTTTCGGGTAGACTTCCACCGCCGCGGGCCACGTTGTCTTTTCCGTCGGCCAATAGACCGACGCACCGGCCGCTGCCGCCAGTTGGGCCGCGGCCTTGGGGCCCATCTCGACGACGACGCCGCCGGTGCGTGCGGCCAGCGAACCGAGCAGGCGACGATCCACCCGCGGCCCCACCGGGCAACTGCTCAGCGGAATCCGTTGGGCGAGCAGTCGGCGGATTCGTTTCTGATACGTCGCGGTATCCGTCAGATTCCCCGCGCTGATGCCGTCGCCGATGTAGATTGCGACGCGGGCTCGGCCGCCGGGCTTCGCTTGGAACCTCTCGGCGACCGCCTGCAACGCTCCGGCCAGATCGGTCGAGCCGAGCGGAACGCGGCGGTCGAGTTTCTTTCGTGCCTCTGCCATCTCCGGTCCGTCGGGTGCGACGAAACCACGGGTCATCGAGACGGCATGCACGTCGACGGCCGTCAGGTCGACACGGTCGTCCGCCGACAGCCGGGCGAGGATCCCATCGAGCGTGCTCAGCGCATCGCGGCGGAAATCACCCGTCTGGCTTGCCGAGGTGTCCAACAGAATCACCACGTCTCGGCCAGATGGCGACGTCTCGGGCGTGTCCGGCTGAAGGCTCAGCGCGAAGTAGGTCTCACCTGCGGCGTCGACGAACGTATCGAGCCGGGCATGCGACGCGGCCTGGACCGGCGTAGCGGTCGCAGCGACTAGCAGGATTACGGCGAGTTGGCTGACGAGAAGGTGTTGGGACATGGATCGATCCTCCCGGTTTCTGAAAAGAGTGTTTCTGAGAAGGGTAGGGCGAACGAGGCAACAGACTGTTGCAAAATAAGACGGGCGCGTTGCAGTTTGATACAACACGTAACGGTCTCGTGTCGAGAAACCTTGCCGCTAGCAGAGTAGGGCAAATACCGTGCCTAGCCGCTCAGGGCTCATGTCGAAGGAGGGGTGGCTGGGGCAAAGCGCAGCGGTGCCCCAGTTTCCAGAGGAAATGCAGGCACTGGGGCACTGCGGCGCTTTGCCCCAGCCACCCATCTCCTGCACCCCAGCCACCTATCTCCTGCACCACGACCCCTATCGCTGCGGCGGACCGGCCTCTTTGACTACGGCACCGTGCTCGTCGCTGAGCACAAGTAGCGAGAACTTGGCGGTGAAGTCCAGCTCGTTGGTGTTCAGCGACGTGTAGTCGAAACGCCCGCGGAGGTCCGTGTAGCCGTCCTTGTAGAACTGCACGCGGCCGTCTTTGAGCTGCGCGTAGACCTTGACGTAGACCTTCGGCAGCGGCTTGCCGACGGCGGTGACGCGGACCTGGCCGTAGTTCTCGATCACTTGCACGGCCATCGAGTTGGAATAGTAGGGCTGCGATTTCGTCTGCCCGCCGCCGATGATCTCCACCAGCACGTTGCGATTGTGGAACTGCTCGGGCAGCGGCACCGAGAAGTCGGCCGCCTTCTCGGGCAACTCGACCGACGCCGTGGCGTTCGGGCGGATGTTCGAGAACTGGCTCGAAACCTTCTGCACGAACGGGTTCTGGCTGAACAGCAACTCGACGTCCATCAGGTAGTAGTTCACCCGGACCTGCTGGAGGTTCTGGTAGGCGATGGCGATCTCCTTCGATTCCACCTTAAAGTCGAACGAAGGCTGCGAGGCGGCCAGCTTCGTTTGCTGTTGCGTGCGGTCCTCCGCGTCGGTGACTTTCGCGGCGCCGGCGTCGATCTCGTCGAGTTGCGCGGTGATCTGTGCAAACGCGTTGCGCCACCGGTCGACCGGGTGGTCGGCGTATCGCTCGGCGATCTTACGGGCCAGCTTGTGGTTGGCCGTGTAGAAATCGAGATACGCGGCGAAGTAGTCGTACTGCAATCGCGTGGCCAGTTTCTTGGGATTCACGCGGGCGAAGAAACCGATCGCTTCCTCGATCCGGTCTTGCAGCAGCATGTAGTACGTCACGGCCATCAGGTCGTCGTCGTCGAGCACGGGCCGATAGCTCAGCACGCCGAGCAGGCGATGATACTGCGCCGCCATCCGCTCGTTGACGATCTGCCGCTGCCGCCCGAGTTGATGCGCCCGGGCGTTGACCAGCGGGCTGTACTCCATGTGCTGATAGGCCTTGCGGGCGACCGGATCGACGTCGAGCAACGGGCTGTCGAGCCAAGCGCCGCAGCGGGCGACGAATCCGTCGGCATGCTGCAAGTACTCGCGCACGGCCGACACGACGTCGTGTTTGACGGCGTACGACCAGAGCGTGTTGTGGTAGACGTGCCGCGTGGCCAGCCGCTCGGTAACGGTCTGGAAGAACTCCTTGTCGGCCATGCGGAACGCGATCTTCTCGAGGTTCGTCCGCTGCAAGTTGTGCTCGTCCAGGTAGGCCAGCACTTGCTCGTCGGTGCCGTGCTGCGAGACGTAATCCCACGACTCGCGGTCGATTTTGCTGGGCTCCTCGACCACGTTGAACTTGAACGCCCCGGCATGGGCGACCAGCCGCTCGTTCTTCGCGACCTGCACCGGGTAGTGTGCATACTTGCCGGCAAGGGGGAAATAGAAGTAGTATTCGCCGGTCTGCGTGTGATAGGGTTGCAGGTCGACGTGCAAGGTACGCGTGAACTTGCCGTTGCTCACCGCGATCGCGCCGACGGGCATCTGCAACAACACGTCGAGCTTCTGCCGCGACGACGTGGGATTGGTCACCACGACCTGGCAGCCGTAGACCACGTGGGTGAGGAACTCGTCGGTAACGAACTTGTCGACCTTCTCGTTGCCGACGTGCCGGTAGCGGTCGCCATGGCGGAAGAAGTTCTGGCTAACCAGGATCGGCGTCTTCTCGACGGCCGGCTCCGTCCGCTTGATCTCCTGATGAAAAACGATCATCGGGCCGCCAGCGGAGAGCGTCATCTTCGCGGCGTCGAACTTGGTCTCGTGTTCGGCCGATTCGGCGGGCAGATCCAACAGCGCCAGCGCGAACATCATCTCGGGGAAGTTCCGCGTGGCCTCGGCCAGGTTGTCGCTGCGGAACGCCTCGCCCGGCTTGGCGTCGGCGTAGTCCCGCCAGAAGGCGTTGACCGTGATCAACTTGGCGTTTTGCTGTTCGATGGGCAGCTTATAGTAGTTATTCTCGACCCATTCCTGCGTCTTGTCGAGTTTGCGGTAGAGCTGCCGTGCGTTTGCGCGTTTGTCGCCGTCGGTACCGAAGTAGCCGGCTGATTTGCCGTTACGGCTACGGGAAGGGCTCTTCTTTGCGGCGAGTTTCATCACGATATCGCCGGCCACCATTTCCGGCTCCTCAACCATGGGTTCCGCGTCGGCAGCGGGGGCGTCTTCCGGGACACCAAACGGGTCGCCTGCGTCGTCCGGACGTGCCATATCCGGGGCCGGGGGTGCTGCGGGCGCTGCACTACGGTTCGCTGACGATAATTCCGACGTTACTAATCTCCCCTTCTCCGCCTTCGCCGTCGCACGGGTCAATCCGAACCGATCCGCGGTATCCAACGCGCTGCTCGCCAGTGCCGTGTCGAATAGCCGATTGAACCGCTCGACGTTCGGCGGGATCAGGTCGAACGTGTCCTGGACGTGCCGGGCCGTGTGCATCGCTTCGCCGTTGATCCGCTGTGCTAACAGGATCCGCTCGACGACGTTCAGCCGGGCGTACGCCCAGGGTTGCAGATACTCGGCCAGATCGTCACCGAGCAGCCAGCGGTCGAGGAACGTCTTGTCCTTCTTGTTCCGCAAGTAGGGCTGCACGGCCGCTTTGAAGAAATCGGGATCCTTCTGCGAGATGAAGAAGCTCAACTCGTGGCAGGCGTACTTGGAATACTTGGTTCGCTTCTCCTCTTCGTCCATCTTGTGCCAGTTGAGGATGAAGCCGAACTCGACCAGGTTCGGATCGCTGTTGAGCGTCGAGTAGAACGTGTAGACCTTGGCCAGGCTGTCGTAGGCCTCAAACTTCGACGAGGTGACGTCGGCCAGCTCAAATTTCTCGCCCTTCGCGACAACGCCGATCTGCTTCTGCTGGGTGAAGTGGACCGCCGGGTCGAGCCCGACTGCGAGCCGCAGGTCGCGCGGGTTGCTTTTGATCTCCGGCAGCGACACGACGCGGTAGGCCGTGTTGCGGGGATCGATTGCCACCAGGTGCAATTGCTGGTGCGGGCCCAGTTCGCTACGTCGAATCTTCACCAGGCCCTTGTCGTCGGGGACAAGGTTCAGCAGCAGGGCCGATCCCTGGGCGAGAAAATCGAGGTTAGCGAAATTGCCTCCCTGATCGGGCGCCTTGCGCGCGGAGGCAGACCGGCCCCCGTGGACACTGTGCATGTCTTTAAGGTATTCAACTTTATCTCCCAGTTCGGCGTCCTGCTTGCCTGCCTCCGTCTTGCGGATTGCCCAAGGGTTCAACAGCAACTCGGGCCGCTTGAGCATATTGCCGGGGTACTTCTTGGCGTACTTACGGTCGATGATATAGCGGTATTCGTCGCCAATGCTCCGCCCGGCCAGATAGACCGACTCGGCCCGGGCTAAGCCGATCACGTATGGCTCGGGGTCGCGGACCTGGCCCATCAGCCCGAAGACGGAATGGGCCGGCTGGTAGCGCATGGCGAAGACGTGCAATCGGGCAAACTTCGAGGCGTGCTGCAGTTGTACGGTAACGGTCTCCTTGCCGGTATCGACCTTGGCGATTTGCAACGGTCGACTGCCACGGACTTCGAGCTGCCGGGTTTTGCCCAGCACGTAGCCGTCGCGGAGTTGCCCGGCCGCGATTCGCACTTTGATCCGCGTTCCATTGCGTTTGAGCAACAGGTCATAGTCTCCCGGTGGCAGGCCGGCCAGCTTGAGCAGCCCGTCGCCGATCGACATGGCCTCGAAGCGGTCGGCCACAAACGTGTTGCCACGGAGCTCCAGTAGCGACAGTTCGTCGCGGGCCGGTTTGTCTTGCGGGCCCATGTAGGGCAATTCGATCGCTGCGTCTGCCGTGCCGTGTACCGATTGACGGTAGCTGTGGGCGTCGTCCAACAGGCTCCAGGTGTGCGAGGTCTGCTGCGGACCGGTGGCCTTGACCCAGGCGACGTCCTCCAGCGCGCCGAGCGTGACGCGTCCGTTGCGGTCCGTTTGCAGCGAGAGCTCGACCGGGTGGCGGAAGTCGCGGTGCTTGACGGCAAGTTGCACGGGCCGGTCGGGCTTCGCCTCGCCCGTCTTGCCTAGCAGGTCGATCGCGTAGGTGCCGTCGGCGTGGACAAAGTGGAGGTCCTCGATCTTGTCCGTGGTGTCGATACCGTTGAGCGAGAACGATTGGGCGACGGCCAAGTCGATCTTCTTGTTCTGGCTGAGGTTCTGCACCTTCGCCCGTAGCGTGAACCCGATCGAAGCGAGCCGCTGGGGCACCTGGAACTCGTAGGCCGACTCGCGGTCTTCAAAGAGCTTGAAATCGGCGACTTCCTTGCTGGTCGACACGCCGTCGTGATCGGTCGAGGTGATCGTCAGCCGTACGTCTTCGAGCACCGAAAGCGTCACCGGCGTACCGCACACAGAGAGGGCGGGCCGAACGACGAGCTGTGCCTTCTTGCGATCGAGCAGCGACTCGCGGTCGACGTACATCCCCGCCTGCAACGCATAGTTTTCCGCCTGGTGCTGGAAACGGTCTAACGAGCAGATGCCGCCGCCGCTGAGCACGATCGGCTGCCGGGCCGGATTGGTGCTAAACGGTACGGTGATCGTGCCGTCCTTGCCGGCCGTGTACTCGTGCCCGGCCAGGTAGAGCGTGGCCTTGGGGACCTTGCGGTTGGCTTCGTCGAGCACGGTGAAGACGTGTCCGGCCGTGCCGATCCGCACCAGGGTGTGCAGTCTTCCCTTGCGGACCAGGGCCCGGCTGCTCTTGCCGTTGCCGATGAAATCGACGACGTAAACACCCGGCTTAGCCAGCGAGGCGAACTCGAAGTGGCGCGACACGCGGCGCAGCGGCGGATCGTTGTACTCGTAGGTCTTCTCCTCGTTGGCGACCAGACCGTCGAGGTTGACGTCGGTGTCGACCTCCGCGAGGTTCTGGCGATAGAAGTTCTGCGTGTTGATCTCGAACACCTTGACGATCAGCGTGCGGACGTTCTTGACGTCCAGATCGAGCGCAACCGGCTCGTCGGCAGCGAACCGTTCCTTGTTGGTGGGGGCGAAATCGAGATCGATCCGCTCCTTGAGCGCCTTGTATTGGGCCGCCGGCAGCATGGCGTACCACCGCTGCGGATCGTCGCCCGGGTTGCGAACGATCTTCGTCTCGGCGAAGTTGTGTTTCAGGTAGAGGTCGTTGAGGTACGGCTCGAAGGCCTTGTAGTCTGCATCGTCGACGAAGAAGTGGTGCAGGTAACTGCGGACCAGCGGCTCGTCATTGCCGACCGGCGGCAGCAGCGAAAACTGTTGATAGTTGGCGCTGAGGTTGGCCGGGAACTGACGGCTGGCGTCGAGTTTCATGAACTCGGCGTTGGCGTAACTGACCGGGCGCGGCAGCTTGAGATACGTCATCAGCCGTTGCCGGTCGTAGATGCCCTGCGAGCGGTCGAGCACGAGCCGGTGATAGAGTACGTGGGCCTTGAGCGAATTGTGTACGGGTGCCAGCCGGGTGACGAACTTTTCGAGCCGGTCGAGATACGCACGACGGGCCTGCGAGTCGCGCTGCCAATCGACGTCGGCGCCGGGGTGCAGTTTGGTCAGATAGGTGTTGACGAAATGCGTCTGGTTCAGCAGGTCCGGCTTCAGCTTCAAGCACTGCTCCAATTGCACCAGCAGCAGTTGCTTGTGGATCGGAAAACTGCCGAAGCCGCGGCTGTCTTTGTGGTTCAGGTCGTCCACGGCCAGCTTGGCCAGATTGGTGTAGTCGGGCCGCGTCAGCCGCGAAAGCAGGTGGCGGCGCCGCTCCGGGTTGAGTTCCGTGCCGGCGAGCCAATCGAGCGCTCCGTTCTCGAACCCGTCGAGATTGCGATAACGGGCCAGGGCCAGGTCGGTCAACGTCGTGCGGGCGATCCGTTTCTGGTCGAGCACGGTCGGCAGGTCGGGCTTCTTGCCCAAGATCTCCTTCTGATGGTTGAACTGGATGCCAAGTTGCTCGCGGATGTATTCCAGCGACGCCTGCCGGTCGTTCTCATACTTGAGCAACGCCTGGCGGTTGAGGATCTCGCGGACCCGGGCGGTGTACTTGTGGGTCTTGATCCACGGCTTGAGCAATTCGTCGACTTTGTCGTATTGCCCGTTGTTCTGCAGATGCAGTGCGTGGTAGTAGAAGTGGTCTTCGGTGCCGGGGATCAACTGCCCCAGCGGCACGCTACGGTCCTCGGCCAAGGAAAAATCCTCAACGTAGCCAATTTCGCCCGCCGGGCACGACGGGTTTCCTGCGGCAGCGGCCACGGCCAGAGTCAACAGGGTGATTGCCAGGGCTTTCATGAGAAGATTCCTTTGCACGAAGGAGAATTCAAGACGGTTCTTGCGGAAAATACAGATTCGCCGGATCGCGCCGGCGCACAACGGTACCAACGGTTAGACGACCGACACCGGGAAAAAGTTCCATAGGCTTTCAGTAAGGATACCACGCAGGAACGGCCGGAAGTGGTTTACCCGTGGCTGGATTCCCAAGGATTCAGGTTCATCCGGAACTTGCGTACGTCATGACGCCACAAAGAAGTACGGGTTCCTCTAGTGCCACAAGTCACAATTGATGGCCCACTACGGCCTGCGAAGGCAACGAAGTGCGGCGGGACGGGCGGCAGGAAGTCGTAGCGCGTTGACAGTACCGTTGAAGTCGGGGAACTCGACCCGAGAGGACCCGGTGGAGGGAAGCGACGCGTCAAGTAACAACACCGTTGGGGGGAAACATGCCGGAGACACCGAACTCCGAAAACGTGTCAACGCGACAAC
>JABMRB010001097.1 GCA_013202865.1 Candidatus Nealsoniibacteriota bacterium
AACCTCCCCCCAGCTTTACTCGGCCGCGCAAACTACCACCAACCGGAAGCCATGTCGAGATCAACCTGAAACCGGGTATGAGCCAAAACGAAATACTCCCCGACATCGGTGGACATGGGTAGCCACAGGTCCGGCGGACCTTTCAGCGGACCCTTCAGATGAATGGCCCTGGACGCGTCTCTCGCAGATTTCTCGTACTTGCCGACTTTGTGATAGGCGGCAGCGCGGATGGCGTAAGCGGCATACATGAGGGTCGAACGGCCTGCGCGCTCATCCGATTCGGCCCTGTGTAGTGCCTCGGTCAAGTCCGAGATAGCATCCTCGTAATGGCCGGCCCGGAAGCGGACCATTCCACGCTGAACGAAATCTTCCGGTGAGTGAGGAAGCTGATACCATGCGGCAAGCCCACAGAAGACGGCGACCACTGTGACAATGACGAAGAGTGTCCGCAAGCTGAACTGAATTCGACGGGGTGGGAGTCTCTCGTCGGCTGAAGGTTCCAGGACCGTCGGATCGATCGGTGGGAGCTTCGATGTCTCCGAGTCTGCTATCGTGTCCACATGCCTGAAATCCGGATCGGCGACCCCGCTTCTTGACGTGCCGCAGTGCCAGCAAGCGTCAAACACGTCGTCAACGGATTCTCCGCATGCCGGGCATTGCCACGTGGTGTCCATCGTCAATCGGAAACTCCCCCAACAAGCGTCTCGTAGCACACCGGCGGACGTTTGGCGCGGCTACGGCGTGCCATCCGAACCGATGGCATTGAGTCGAGTTTGGATCTGCTCGCGAAACTCACCGTGCGCGCGCTTCAACGCCATGTCGTAGTAGATCTTGGCCACTTTCGCCTTGCCGCCTTCTTCCGCGGCGCGGCCGCGCTCGAAGTAGACCTTCGCCTCGTCGTTCTGCGTGCCTTCTTCCAACTTATGCAGCCGCCGAGCCTCGGCCACGCTGGGTACCGCCCGGCCGGCCGAACTGGCCTGGGCCGTCGAGAGCTTCGCCGCGTCCGCATCCGCTCGATTTGCTTGGGCCGGTTGCGGTCCGACCAGATTCAGATCGCCGCCCGGCCTCGGCCGGCGCGGCAAGACGGCGTCCAGCGGATGGGCAACCCGTGGCGTCGGGTCTTTATCGGCGGTTCGCTGGGCTTCGGTCTTCAAACGCTGCATGGCTTGCACCCGATAGTTGCCTCGGTCGGCCATGGAATAGCCCGGCAACGGTACCATCGGATTGACGAAGCCCACGCTCGGATAACCGCCGACGACCGGAATGAACCCGATCACGAACGGGCTTTGCGATGTATCGGAGACGAAACCCGGCTGCCCGTTGCTGAGCGTGACCATGGGGGTCTGGCTGACCATGCTCCGCCGACTTCCCTGGGCCATGCCGAAGTTGAATTGGCCGTTGAATCCATTGCGGTTGACCCCAACCCCGCCGTTGATTCCGGCGCCCGGGTCGAATCCGCCGAACTGCGGAGCTGCAATGTTGGGGTTGCCTCCGAAGACGCTGAAATGGCCGCCCTTCCAATTCCCGCCCCAACTGACCCCGTTGCGCTCGAAGAAGCTGTCGCTCACACTGTTGAACGGGGTCGCGACGGTCACCTGCTGGGCGGCGGCCGGACCGACGGCAATCATGCAAACGCCCGGCACGACGAGCATGAGAACAAGAACTGCGGACCGCATCGGCTGGTCCTCCTGTGGCTGTTGCCGCTACCCTTACCTTGGTATTGTATCGGCATTGTGGGGTAGAAGTCAATAAGGCCGATAGTAGCCGTCTCGCTGAAGCGAGATGGCTACCGTGACGTAACATCCTGCTATACAACGAGTTACAGCTTGACAACCATGCACTGCGTGGTCGGCAACTCGATCAGCTCCTCCGGCTTGTCGGCCAGGAACTCCGTGAAGGCCGTCTCCACACCGGCCAGCAGCGAATAGTCGTGCGAGAGCATGATGCCGCCGGGGTTCATCCGCGGGTAGAAATACTCCAGGCACCCCAGCGTGCTCTCGTAGATGTCCACGTCGAAATGGGCAAACGAGAACTTCATCTCCTTGAGCCCCTTGGCCGAATCGGGGAACAGGCCCTTATGCAGAAAGACGTTCTCGAAGTCGCTGAGATACGCCTTCACCGAATCGAAGTTGGACGTGTACTGATTCTTGCGGTGGACGTCTCGATCCTGCTCGACCGACTGGGGTAGGCCCTCGAACGTGTCGAAAAGATGGAGTTCCTTGTCGCCCTTGACGTCGCAGGTCATCCGGGCGGAACCGCCATCGAACACGCCAACCTCGGCAAACGCACCCGGCCGCTTGCTCTGCGCCCGGGCGATCGAATAGACCATGAACGCTTCGTTGGCCATCAACAGCGACTTGCGCTCTCTGCGAACCTGGCGGATCAGGCCCGTGATCTTGGGATCCTTATGGCCGCCGAGTTGCATCAACTGGATTCGGGAGATGAACCCGATCCCCATGCGTTCCAGTCGGCCTCCCCCAAGGCGTTGAAAACGTCGGCTCTTCATCCACATAGCAGTCGATCCTCAATGGTGGAACTCGGCGCTGCGGCAGCGGTGCAAATCATGCCCGCAGTCATGACACCGACATTCGGGCCGAATAGATCCAAACCCATTATTGTAGTTCACCCGGCATCGCGTCGCAATGGCCCAAGCCCGCCAAGCTAAACGTCAATGGAACCGCCGGCCGCGATATGGTAACATACGAATTGGCGCAGCCACCGCCCCCACAAGCCCCCCTTGATCGCAGGAGGATCTATCCATGACCGACGATGCCCACAAACCCGACCATAGTACTGAACCTTCACGGCGACGATTCCTGCGCCAAGTCGGACAACGGACCGTGGCCGCGGGAACTACCGCCGCGATGCTCAACGGGCTCGGCGGGGCGTCCGCCGCGGAGGCGTCCGACCGCCAGGTCAAACGTCGCGTGCTCGGCAAGACCGGGCTGAAGGTCTCCGAGATCGGCATCGGCGGACACAGTTGGGCCTACAAGCAGGTCCCCGACGGCAGCGGCGGGATGCGGGTGCCGACGGTCGACGAGGCCGTCGAGATGATCGCCGCGGCCATGGAGATGGGCGTGAACTTCCTCGATTCCTGCTCGGCCCTGTCGGAGTCGTCCACGCCCGGCGAAGCGCTCAAGCGACTCAAGGCCCGCGATAAGTTCATCGTTTCGATCCGCGTTTCGCACAAGATGAAGGGCCGCAAACAGGATCAGGAAGAAATCTACAAGTGGACCGAAGACCGGCTGAAACTCTGGCAGACCGATTGCGTCGACCTGTGCTTGCTCTGCAACACGGAGAACGACACGCCGGAGTCGGGCTATTGGGATATGTCATATTCGATCGAGGCGCTCGACAAGCTCAAACAGCAAGGCAAGATCCGCTACACCGGGTTCGGGTGCCACTTCACGCCCGCGCTGTTCCTCAAAGCGTTCGACAAGTTCGGCGACGACTTCGACATCTGTTCGATACCCTACAACGTCCGTCACATTGCAGCGAAGACCATCCTGCCGGCAGCCAAGAAGAAGAAGCTCGGCGTGATTACGATCAAGCCGTTCGCCCGCGGGTCGCTATTGAAGAAACGCGATCTTGCCGGTGCCGACGCCGGGTTGCCACGCGACATGATCTCCTACGTGTTGGAAGATGAGAACGTCGACTGTTGCACGTGCGGCGTGCATACGGTGGAGCAAGTCCGGGAGAACTTCAGCGCCTCGTGGACCGGTTTGACACCCGATCGCCGCGAACGTTTGGGTCTGGCCGCGGCGACGCCTTGCCCCGGTTACCGTTGGCTCGAGGAAGGATGGCGCTATGTGTAGACCTGCGGTGCCAGGAAGGGCTTGGCTTGGACTGCTGGTGGTCGCGATCGTTTGTACGTTCGGATACCGCGGTGGACACGATCTGGCGGCCGGCAGCGTAACGGGTGCCCCCCGGTCCGCTGAGGGAGATGACGCCGAGAAGGATGAGGCCGAAGACGGTCCCACCAAGAAAGACCCTGCCGAGAAGAACCCGTTGGCCGGTTGCCAGCAGTGCCACGTGGACATCGAGGACGAATACGCCCCGAGCCTGCACTTCAAGCAGAAGGTGTCCTGCAAAGATTGCCATGGGCCAAGCAAGGGGCATCTGGCCGACGAGAACAACGAAGTCAAGCCGGACCGGCTCTTCGCCCGCAAGGACGTCGACCGGCTTTGCGGCAAGTGTCACGAGTGTGCTCGGGAGACCGACGACGAAACGCCCGGGCAGCGCGCGAAAGTCTGCACCGACTGCCACGGCCCGCACGACCTGGCCGACGTGAAAAAAACTGAATAACCGCTTGCGGCTTCGCAATAACACCCGCACCTATTGCCGCAATTCCTTCATCACGTGCCCCAGCGCCCAGCGCACGTACCCGGCATGGGCGCCCGGCGGCATCTTGGCTTTGAGCGCGGCTTCCACGTCCGGCATCACCGGCCGGGCCTTCTCGCCGATGGCGACTAGCGTCATGGTGGCTTGCAGGCGGACGCGAGGTTCGTCGTGCTTCAATGCGTCGACGATTGTCGGCAACGCTTCCTTCTCGAGGCCAAGCCGACAAAGCGATTCGGCGGCCGCCAGGCGGACGCTGGGTGACGGGTCGTCGAGCAACTCGCGCAACCCGTCTGCCGCGGGCTGCGCCGCCGGGCCGAGCCGAGCCAAGGCCACCGCGGCCCAGAAACGTGCGGCACTGTCTTCATGCGTTAGATACGGCCTGATCGTGCCGATCTGCTCCGGTCCCAGACCGACCATCTCCGCCGCGTGCAGCGCCAGCTTCACGTCGAACGTCTTGCCGTCGCGAGCCATCGTGTACGGCGGCCGGCCCGCGGCGCGGCGATGCATCTCGGCCTCCGGCAACAGGCCCGTGTCGCACGTGTCGACCATCCATTTCTGCAACGCCTGCTGCATCCGTTGGCGGGTCAACCGGTGCTCGGGCAAACCGGCCAGATTCCGGATCTCGTGCGGGTCGGTCTGCGTATCGTAGAGCTCCTCGGGCGGCTTGGTTGCCGACATGAACTCCGCTGCCGGCCCTTCAAGCTTGCCCTCGGCAGCAAGGCGGCGGAACTCCTGCCGGGTAGCCGTTTGCTCGGAGTAGAAACTGCGCTGCATCCGCGGTCGGTGCGGCATGTAGTTGCGGATGTACTGGTAACGCCCGTCGTGGACCGTTCGGCTGAACTCGTAGCACTCGTCCACGCGGTCGCGGATCGCAAAGATGTACTCCCGCGGCGGCCCGGCCCGTTCGCCCAAGAATGCCCGGCCTTGCATGGCCGCAGGGATCTCCAACCCCGCGAGGCTCAGCACGGTGGGGGCGAAGTCGACGAAGCTGACCAACCGGTCGACCGTCGTGCCCGGCTTGCCCGGGGCCAGGTTGCGGTACTTCTCGGGGAATCGGACGATCAGCGGCACGTGGATGCCCGAGCCGTAGAGCCATCGTTTGTGCCGCGGCAGTCCGGTGCCGTGGTCGCTGTAGAAGAAGACGATTGTGTTCTCGGCCAGACCGTCCTCTTCGAGCTGCTCGAGCAGGTCGCCCACCTGATAATCCATGGCCGTGGTCAGGTCGTAGAAATGGGCAACGTCGCGGCGGACCACCGGCGTGTCGGGGTAATAGGGCGGCAGCGGGGCCTTGGCCGGATCGTGTCGCTGCTCGGGCGTCAGCCGGGCGGTCCGCTGGGCGAACGGCTTGTCGGCCAATCGAATCTGGCCCTGGTGCGTGGTCGTGATGTTGAAGACGCTGAAGAACGGCTGGCCCGGCTTGCGCTTGCGCCAATGGGCCTGGCCGCTCGACTCGTTCCATGCCCGGGGCGCGGCGAAGTTGTAGTCCTCCTTGACGTTGTTCGTGCAATAGTGGCCCGCCTTGCGAAGATACTCGCTGAACGGACGGATTTGTTCGGGCGGCTGTGCGGGGCCACGCAAGTGTTGCGTGCCCAGCGAACTGGCAAACACACCGGTGATCAGCGACGACCGGGCCGGCGTGCAGACGCTCGCGGCGGCGAACGCCCGCGTGTAGCGAACGCCCTGCTTGGCGAAACGGTCGAGACTGGGCGTTACCGCGTACGCATCGCCGCAGCAACCCAGGTTAGGGCTCATGTCCTCGCAGGTGATCCAGAGGACGTTGGGGCGCGGGAGATCGGCCCCCGAAGCGTGTTCGCCGAACGTGGTGCCCATCGCGAACAAGACACCGAGCACGAGATAGCGAGAAACCTCCTTTAGATATGGATACATCGTACGTCTCCTTCTGCTGAGAGTAACGATCTTGCGCCGCAAGATCTGGCTTCTGGCTTCATCTCGCGGAGCGAGATGGCTACAAAGCTGGCTTCTGGCCTATTATGCCCGACGGGCACGCCCGCGGCCAGTGTCGCGAAGCGCTTGACCACCGCCGACGGGGGGCATATCCTGGTGGGTGGACATTGCAGACCTGTTTGCCGCGCGAATACGGAGAAACCACAATGAGAATCATGCCGACCCTTTCCAAGTACGTCCTCCCCGTCGCAATGGCCGTTCTGTCGGCTGTCTGCGCTCAGGCAGCACAGCGACCCAACGTGCTGGTGATCCTCACCGACGACCAGGGCTGGGGCGACTTGAGCCTCAACGGGAATAAGAACCTCAGCACTCCGAACGTTGATTCGCTCGCTGCCGACGGGGCCGCCTTCGAGCGATTCTTCGTCTGCCCGGTCTGCTCGCCGACCCGGGCCGAGTTCCTCACCGGGCGGTATCATCCCCGTAGCGGTGTCTTCAGCACCTCGGCCGGCGGCGAGCGGATGGACCTCGACGAGTCGACCATCGCCGACGCGTTCAAGGCGGCCGGCTACGCCACCGCGGCGTTCGGTAAATGGCACAACGGCATGCAGTATCCCTATCACCCCAACGGCCGCGGGTTCGACGAGTATTACGGCTTTTGCTCCGGCCACTGGGGCCATTACTTCGACGCGATGCTCGAACACAACGGCCGGATCGTCCGCGGCAACGGGTTCGCGGTCGACGATTTCACCGAACGGGCCATGGCGTTCATCGAGCAACACAAAGACGGGCCGTTCTTCGCGTATCTGCCGTTGAACACACCCCACTCGCCGATGCAGGTGCCCGACCGCTGGTGGGATAAGTTCAAGGACAAGCAGTTGCCGATGCACAACCGCGACCCCGGGCGCGAGAACCTGCCGCACGTCCGCGCGGCCCTGGCGATGTGCGAGAACATCGATTGGAACGTCGGCCGGCTGCTCGAGAAGCTCGACCAGCTCGATATCGCCGAGAATACGATCGTCGTCTACTTCTGCGACAACGGCCCCAACGGCTGGCGATTCAACGGCGGAATGAAGGGCCGCAAGGGGTCGACCGACGAGGGCGGCGTCCGCTCGCCGCTGCTGATCCGCTGGCCGGGGAAGATCGCCGCCGGCAAAAAGATCCCGCAGATCTCAGCCGCCATCGATCTGCTGCCGACGTTGGCCGAGCTGGCAGGAATTGAACCGACCGGCGAGAAACCGCTGGACGGCGTCAGTCTCAAGCCGCTGCTGCTAGATACGGGCAAGGCCCACCCCGAGCGGATGATCTTCTCGCATTGGCGAGGCCGGGTGAGCGTTCGGACGCAGCAATATCGACTCGACCAGCAGGGCAAACTCTACGACATGGCCGCCGACCCGGGCCAATACAAAGACGTCTCGAAACAACAACCGCAACTCGCCGCACAGTTGCGCGAGGCGGCCGCCGGTTTCAAACAAGACGTCCTGGCCGAATACGCCAAAGGGCCCCGTCCGTTCTTGATCGGTCACGCCGACTACCGGCTCACGCAGATCCCCGCCCGCGACGGCGTGGCCCACGGCAACATCAAACGCTCGAACCGGTTCCCAAACTGCTCGTTCTTCACCAACTGGACCAGTCTCGACGACAAGATCACCTGGGACGCCGAAGTGATGGCCGCCGGCACCTACGAAGTTGAGGTCTACTACACGTGCCCCAAGGCCGACGTCGGTTCGACGATTGAGCTAAGCATAGGCGGCAGCAGTCTCCGCGGCCGGATCACCGAAGCCCACGATCCGCCGTTGGTCGGCGCCGAGCACGACCGAGTCGCCCGTGGCGAATCGTACGTGAAAGAGTTCAAGCCACTGAAATTGGGGACGATTGAGTTGAAGAAGGGCCGCGGCGAGTTGACGTTACGGGCGGTGGAAATGCCGGGGGTTCAGGTGATGGATTTTCGGCTAGTGATGTTGGCAAGGGTCGGCAATGAATAGGATAATGTAGGGCGAGTAGCGATCAGGCAAGAGGGCGGATAGCCGTTGCTCATCCACCGAGGCCGTCGTGGAACCTTAACGAGTCCCCCATCATGCATCTTCACAAAGTCACGATAGAGAATGTACGTTCCATAAGGAAACTGACGTGGTCTGTGCCGAAATCAAGGCGAGCGGGATGGCACGTCATTCTCGGTGACAATGGTTCGGGTAAATCGACGTTTCTCAAGGCTATTGCGCTAGCTCTGGTAGGTCCGCGCGAAGCGGCCGGTTTGCGTCAACCATGGATTGAGTGGCTCAGTCGTGGAGCCGACCACGGCAAGATTCGTTTGGAACTCGGCTGGGACTCGGACTGCGACAAGTTTGCAGGCAGTGGAAAAACGCCGCAGGGGGAAACGGTGCCGGTCGCGGTCTCCCTTAGGCGAGAGGACAACGGCCGTCGCGATCTCGTCAAGTTCGATGAGATGAAAGTCTCCCCGAACCCCGCCCGACACGTCTGGGAGAGCGAAACGGGATGGTTTTGCGCATTCTACGGGCCTTTTCGCCGTTTTTCCGGCGGTGACGCATCGTCCGAGAAGATATTCTACAGCAAGCCTCGGTTGGCGCGGCATTTGTCTCTTTTTGAAGAGAGAGTGGCCTTAACGGAATGTTTGCAGTGGCTTTCGGTCCCGGCAGAACTTTCACTACTGACACGCCGCCGGTGGTTTCCCCTTGCGGCGTTGTCTTGATCGACGAGATCGACGCTCACTTGCACCCCCACGTGGCAGAAACGAATCGGTCGATGGTTCTGCAAGTGTTTTCCGAACGTCCAGTTCATTGTTTCGACGCACAGCCCGTTGGTCTGCCAGTCTGCCGAGAAGGGATCCATTTACTTGCTGCCGCGAGCCGGTACCGGAGGTTCGGGGCAGATGCTCATCCGTCGCGTCGAGCGGCATCTACGGGCCGGGTAACGAGACGACACCACCCTTCTGGACAAGCCTGGACTTTGACGCTCACTGGTGACGACGTTGCAGGTATGGAGTGAGCCCACAGACAAATTGCGGGCGGGCCACCGCCTGGGGGGGCGATCGCCTCAAGAGCTGCTGCTCCCACGGGTTCGCGGCGTCTTGAATTACGAGATGAGTTCATCGGGCTGACTAGACACAACTTACGTGCTAGAAGGGGGTTGCAGCGTCTGCATCACGAAAGGGAGGTTTGATGGCACGACGGAGTTACCGGGCGAATATCGCTGCGAACAAGCCGCGATTCACCGCCACCTCGGCCGACCGACCGGCCACCTTGCGGGAGGGTGCCGGCGCGGCTATGCTGGCGAAAGTGGAAGTCACGTTGGAGGGTAATCACATGAGGATAGAACGCCTTACCAGTAGCCGCGTTCGAAGTGTGGGCTGTTTTCTGGCCGTCTGCTGCGTGCTTGCCGCGGCCGAGGTTGCCGCCGCCGACTATCTCGGCCCGGTCGACGTGGTCGCGTCGGCGGACGGTAAGCGTCTGTTCGTCGCCTGTGCCGACGCGAAGCAGATTGTCGTGGTCGATGTTGTCAGTGGCAAGGTCATCCGAAAGATCGCGATGCCGACGGAGCCGACGGGTATTCTCCTGGGGCCCAAGGGAACGCGGCTATACGTTACTTGCGCGGCGCCGAAGAGCACCGTTGTCGTAATGGATGCTGCGTCGGGAAAGACGATTACTTCGATCCCGACCGGCCACACCGCGACCGGCCCGGCGATCTCGCCGGACGGCAAGACGCTCTATGTCTGCAACCGGTTCGACAATGAAGTCGCGGTGATCGAC
>JABMRB010001098.1 GCA_013202865.1 Candidatus Nealsoniibacteriota bacterium
CAACAATGCGTTATCAGTTGTTAGTTTTCAGTTGTTAGTTATCAGTTGTTAGTTATCAGTTGTCAGTTGTCAGTTACCGGGGACCGTCCGAGAGTTTAGAACCCTGCGGGTGGCCCGGGTCTTTTTCCGGAGAGGGCTGGCCACTTGATTCGATGTTGTCGGAAAAAGGCCAGCCTTATCCGATAGGTCAACGGGCGCCACAATCCTCACGTTGCTGCGCAACACCGACGATTTTGCGAACAAGTCGAACAGAATCGCATCGTCCTCGCCGCAAAATCATCGCTGCCACCCACGACGCACATCCGAACACCTACCCCACAGCGCAGGAGCTTGCATGACCGGTTTGTTCAACACGGTCGATTGGATCTGTGTGGCGGGCTATTTCCTCGTCGTCTTTCTGGTCGCATTCTGGGCAACGTGGAAGAACAGGCAAGCCCGGGATAGCTCGGCCGGCTACTTCCTCGCGGGTCGCAACACCGGGTGGTTTGTCATCGGGGCGTCGCTGTTCGCGTCGAATATTGGTAGCGAGCACCTCGTCGGGCTGGCTGGCAGCGGGGCCTCCGGGGGCGTGGCGGTCGCCCAATTCGAGTTGATGGCCTGCTTCTGCTTGTTGATCCTCGGCTGGCTCTTCGTGCCTTTCTATCTGGCCAGCGGCGTCTTTACGATGCCCGAGTTCCTCGAACGTCGCTACTCCAAGGGTGCCCGGCGATACCTGGCGGTCATCTCGATCATCGGCTACGTGCTGACGAAGATTTCCGTGACGATCGCCGCCGGCGGCATCGTCTTCAAGACACTGATGGGCATCGACTTTTGGACCGGGGCCGTGATCGTCGTCGTGGCTACCGGTATCTATACGGTGGCGGGAGGGCTCCGCGCGGTCCTCTACACCGACCTGCTGCAAACCTTCGTGCTGATCGGCGGATCGATCCTGATTACGGTCGTCGGCCTGATGAAACTCGACGGCTGGGGCGCACTCTACGAAAGCACGGGCCCGGAGTTCTTCAACCTCTGGAAATCGATCGACCATCCCGACTTCCCCTGGACCGGTATGATCTTCGGCATCCCGATCATCGGCGTCTGGTATTGGTGTACCGACCAGTTCATCGTCCAGCGGGTGCTGGCGGCGTCGGACCAGAAGCAAGCCAGACTGGGGACCATCTTCGCCGGATACCTCAAGCTGCTGCCGTTGTTCATCTTCGTCGTGCCGGGCATGATCGCGTTCGCCTTGGCGAAATCCGGCGACCTGGAACTGGCTAAATCGGACCATGCGTTTCCCGCGCTCGTCGAAGCGTTGCTGCCGCCGGGCGTTCGCGGGATCATGGCCGCCGGTCTGCTGGCTGCGCTGATGAGTTCGCTCTCGTCGGTGTTCAATTCCTGCTCGACGCTGATTACCATGGACATCTACAAGGAACTTGATCCCAACGCCTCCGAGCGACGCCTCGTCCTGGTGGGTCAGCTTTCCACGGTCGTGCTCGTCGCGTGCGGCCTGCTTTGGATTCCGCTGATCGACAGAATTTCGGGCGAACTCTACAAGTATCTGCAGAGCGTGCAGGCCTATATCTCACCACCGATCGCGGCCGTGTTTCTGATCGGGCTCTTCTGGCGCCGCGTTAACGCCCGGGGGGCAATGGCGTCGCTGCTGACCGGGTTTGTGTTGGGAATGACCCGGCTGATCCTGGAGTTGAAGGAAGTCCGTCTCGCCGGTCCGCTACGACATTTCGTCGACGTCAATTTCCTCCACTTCGCCATCGGCCTGTTCGCCGTCTGCTCGGCGGTGCTGGTGCTGGTCAGCCTCACGAGCGCACCGCCAAAAATCGAGAGTCTCGAAGGCGTCTGCATGGCCGGACGTCGCCGCAAAGAAAGGCTGCAAGCCGAGGGCACGCCCGGGGCGTGGTTTAGTGGTCCGCTGGTCTTGACGTTGGTGCTGCTGGCCCTGATCGGCGTCATCTACGTCTATTTCACCGGGTAGCTGTTCACGTCCGCGCACGGTTGCTAGAATAACACGATCGTTTCCAACATGCCGGCCGTCGCAGCGGCTGCGACCGGCCAGTCCGCCCCACCCCGAGATCCTGAGGAGAATCGAATGAGAACTACGAGAATCGCAAGCCTTGCCCTGATCGGGCTGCTGCTGGTCGCCGTCACGGCCTCGGCAGCGGTGAAGATGCCGGCACTGTTCGGCGACGGCATGGTGTTGCAGCAGCAGAAGCCCGTGCCCGTTTGGGGTTGGGCCGACGCGAAGCAGGAAGTCACCGTCAAGTTCGCCGGCCAGGAGAAGAAGGCCACCGCCGACGACAAGGGTAAGTGGATCGTGAAACTCGATGCGCTGAAGGTGAACACCAAACCGGCCGTGATGACGATCACCGCCGGCGACGAGACCGTCGAGATCAAAAACGTGCTGGTGGGCGAAGTCTGGCTCTGCTCGGGCCAGTCGAACATGGAGTGGACGGTCGGCGGGTGCAACGCGCCGGACGATATCGCCGCGGCCAAGTATCCGTTGATCCGTACGATCAAGGTGCCACACACGCCGTCGGCCGAGTATCTCGACGACTTTCAGGGTAGCTGGACGGCCTGCGATCCGTCGACCGTTGCCCGCTTCACCGCGGTCGGCTACTTCTTCGCCCGCAAAATCCACAAAGAACTTGGCGTCCCCGTCGGCCTGGTCAACAGCTCCTGGGGTGGAACGCGGATCGAACCGTGGGTACACCGTTGTGGGTTTGCCGCCGTGCCCGAACTCCGTGAACTTGCCGACAAGACCTTTGAGGCCAAGAACCACCAAGAGCCGACCGTGCTCCAGAAGGGCATGATTGCGCCGCTGGTTCCGATGGCGATCCGCGGCGCCCTTTGGTACCAAGGCGAATCGAACGGCAGTGAAGGCGTTTCGTACTACCACAAGAAGCAGGCTCTGATCGGTGGTTGGCGGCGAATTTTCCAACAAGGCGATTTCCCCTTCTACTTCGTGCAGCTTGCCAACTTCCAGCAACCCAACACGGACCCCAAAGGCGGCGACGGCTGGGCCAGGCTCCGCGAAGCACAGCTTCACACGCTTCAAATCCCCAACACGGGCATGGCCGTCATCACCGACATCGGCGATGCAAGAGACATCCACCCCAAGAACAAGCAGGACGTCGGGCTGCGGCTGGCACTCTGGGCGTTGGCCAAAGACTACGACAAGAAGGACCTCGTCTACAGCGGCCCGTTGTACAAGTCGATGAAGGTCGAAGGCGACAAGATTCGCATCGCGCTGGATTGCGTCGGCGGCGGGCTGATCGTCGGCAAGAAGGAAGGCCGCAAACCGGTCGAGGAGGTTAAGGACGGCGAACTAACCTGGTTCTCCATCGCCGACGCCGATCAGAACTGGCACCATGCCAAGGCGGTCATCGACGGCGATACGGTCGTGGTCTCCTGCGACGAGGTCAAGACACCGGCCGCGGTCCGCTACGCCTTCACGATCAACCCCGAAGGCAGCAACCTCTACAACAAAGAAGGCCTGCCAGCCTCGCCGTTCAGGACCGACAGTTGGTAGCCATTGTCGTGGCCACAGGCGGCTCGCCTGTCGTATAGAGCAGGCGGGCCGCCTGCACCACGAGGAGGTGTGGCGATGACCGCCGACCGCCCGGACGTCGATCGAGTCCTGGAAGAGACGTTCGTCGCCAGGGCCGAGTATCACGACGCGATTGCGTCGACCAACGATCGGGCGACGGAGTGTGCCGGGTTGGCTGCGCAGCAGTTGCCGCTGTTGGTGGTGGCTGCTCGGCAGACGGCCGGACGGGGACGCGGCGGCAATCGCTGGTGGACCGGACCCGGTAGCCTGGCAATGAGCCTCGCGCTCGATTTGGACCAACGCGCCCGGTCGCCGCTGACGGCGCTGGCGGCGGCCCTGGCGGTGGTCGACACGGTCGCGCCGTTGGTTCCGTCGCAGTCGGTCGGCCTGCATTGGCCCAACGACGTGATGGTTGCCGGGGGTAAACTGGCCGGTGTGCTTGTCGAGGTGTTGCCCAACCGTCGGCACGTGCTGGGGATCGGCGTCAACACGAACAACACGGCGGCCGACGCGCCGCCCGAACTGCAGCAAACGGCCGTCACGCTACGGGACCTGAGCGGAACAGCGCATGACCCGACAGCCTTTCTGATCGAGCTATTGCGGCAGTTAGAGGCCGTGCTGGGCCGGCTGGCTTCCGAGCCGGAGCAACTCGGCGTTCGGGCCAATTCGCTATGCTTGCAGCACGGCCACACGCTGACGCTCGAACATGGCGGCCGGCGAATCACGGCCCCTTGCGCCGGCATCGCCCCGGACGGCGCCCTGCTGCTGGAGATGCCCGAAGGCCGGCGCGGGTTCTATTCGGGCGTTCTGCTCGGCGGTCGTCAAGAAAGAGACACGTAGATTGCGCGGGGGCAAGCCCCGCGGCTCGCTGATGCCTGATCGCTGAATGCCTACGAAGTTCCGCGTTTTGTCAGCGTGACGGCATTGCCGACGTCGTTGTAGATCACGTCGTCCATGAACGTCCGCATCAGCAGCACGCCGCGGCCGCAGGCTCGCTCGATGTTGGCCGGATCGGTGGGGTCGGGCAGCGTCGACGGGTCAAACCCGAGGCCTTCGTCGCAGATGGCGAACGTAGCCCTGTCGCGCGAGAGCGATGCCTCGACGCGAATCCGCCGGTCGCAGTACGCCGGCTCGCCCAGACGCTGCTTGACCAGGGCGTGGTAGGCCCGGTCGTCTTCGCCGCGGAGTTCGGAACCGACTTCCAGATTGCCGTGATAGAGCGCGTTGGCCAGGGCTTCCTCCAGCGCCACGCCGATCCGCGTACATTCCGTGTCGTCGCAGATCCCCATGTCGACGACGTTCTCTTGCAGGTGGGTCACCAGCGGCCGGAACAGATCGCAGTCGTTCTCCAGCACAAACGTCAGCTCGCTACGGGCAATGCATCCCATCAACTGCGAGCGACGGCGCTGGCCGCCGGAAACGGCTAGCACGTTGCGGATCGTGTCCAACAGTCTCTCGGCGAGCGTGCGTTTGGGGACGTAGCTGGCGGCACCGCGTTGCAGCGCCTCGACGGCGATCTCCTCACTGCCCTTGGAGGTCATCAGGATCACGGGCACCAGCGGGTACTGCTGCCGAATGGCCGTGACCAGTTCCAGGCCGTTCATCCGGGGCATCATCAGATCGGTGACGACCAGATCGGGAGTTTCACACGCGAGCTTCTCTAAGGCCTCCACACCATGGGCCGCGTATTCGATGCGGAAGTCAGCTTCCTTCTCCAGAAGTCCGCCGACCAATCGCCGGTCGACCGCCGAATCATCCACGGTGAGAATTGTTACCATTGGTCTGTTCCCGAATCGCATCTTTTCGCGGCTTTGAGCTTTGAGCTTTGAGCCTTGAGCAATGGGCTTTCTCACTGCTCATAGCTCACTGCTCATAGCTCACTGCTCATAGCTCACTGCTCA
>JABMRB010001099.1 GCA_013202865.1 Candidatus Nealsoniibacteriota bacterium
GCGGCCGACACGTTTCGTGCCGCCGCCGTCGAGCAGTTGACCGTCTGGGCGAACCGGCTGGGGGCGGCGGTCGTCACCGCCGAACACGGCAGCGATCCGGCCAGCGTCGCCCATCGGGCCGTGGCCGAGGCCCTGGAAATCGGTGCCGACGTCTGTATCGTCGATACGGCCGGACGGCTGCAGACCCAACAGGGCCTGATGCAAGAACTGACGAAGATTCACCGAGTGTTGGGCAAGCAGATCCCCGAGGCCCCGCATGAAGTCCTGCTGGTGCTGGACGCCACGACCGGGCAAAACGGCATTAGCCAAGCGAAGCACTTCACCGACGCGGTGCAGTGTACGGGCATCGTCCTGGCGAAGCTTGACGGTACGGCCAAGGGCGGCGTGGTGGTGGCCATCCGGCAGCACGTGGGACTGCCGGTAAAATACGTCGGCATTGGCGAAAAGGCCGAAGATCTGGCCCTGTTCGAGCCCGATCCGTTTGTCGACGCCCTGTTTGACGAGATGGATTCCTAAGGGGCGTAGTCTTACCCGTTCTTGCCGGCAAGGGCGATTTTCCCGGGTTGGATATGCCTTGCGGCGTCAAGGTTTCCATAGCCGGAATAGCTTCTCACTTCAATTGCCCGAATTTCCTATTCGGCTCTATTCTGCGCCTTTTGCTGTCAATCTGGGTCGTTGGTGTGCCCGATAGCAAGACTGGGAAGATTGGTAAGGGATCGCGCAGCTTCCGTTGAGGGGGGCCGTGCGACTGCTTTGCATTTTCCGCAATCTGATCCTTGTAGCGGATCGGGCACGAAACACCACACCCCCATTTCCCCCCCATAGTGGAGGACAACACAATGACGATTCGAGTGTCGATTGTCGTCGGGAGCATGCTGGGTCTCTCGATGATTGGACTAGGACAGGCCGACGCGGCCGACCTGCTGCAGCCGGCTTCGGTGCAGCAGGTGACTTATGAGCTAGACAATTCCTTGTATTTCACCGCCGAAGGCGAATCCCCCAGCGACGCCTCGATCATGGACAAGGGCGCGTGTGACGGATGTGGCGCGTGCGACGCATGCGCGCCGAAGTGCTGTCCAGCCGCGCCGGGCATTACCATCGGTGGTTGGATGGCCATGGGCTATACGGCCAACGGGTTCAACGCCCAAAACCCGCCGGCCGGTGGCGGCAACGGACCGGTAACGTTCAACTACCGGGCCAACGATTTCCAACTCAATCAGTTGAACCTCTTTATGGAGCGGGCAACGGAGACCGGCGGCAACGGCTGGGACCTTGGCGGCCGGATCGACCTGCTCTTCGGCGAAGACTACATCTTCACCCAGGCTGCCGGTTTGGAAACGCGTCCGAACTGGGATAACGCCTGGAACGTGGGCGTCGGTGGCGCCGGCATCGGCGGCACGGGTCGCTACGGCCTGGCGATGCCGCAGTTTTACGGCGAAGTGGCCTACAACGACCTGAAGGTCAAGGTTGGCCATTTCTACACGATCATCGGTTACGAAGTGGTTTCCGCCCCGAGCAACTTCTTCTATTCCCACTCCTACACGATGCAGTACGGCGAGCCGTTCACTCACACCGGTGCGATTGCTACATGGGAGTACGCCGAACGCCTGACGTTGATCGCCGGAATCGTTAACGGCTGGGATAAGTTCGACGCGGTGAACGATCGGGGCTCTTTCGTTGGGGGGTTCAGTTGGACCAGTCCCTCCGAACGGGCTTCGTTGGCCCTCTCCTTCATCACCGGTGAAGAAGACGGCGCCGTGGCCATTCTCGGAAACCGCACGATGTACAGCTTGGTCTTCTCGCTTGACGTTACCGACGACTGGCAATACGTGCTCCAGCACGACCTGGGTGTGCAGGAGAACGGTATTGCGGCGGGACAAGATGCCGGCTGGTACGGCCTGAACCAGTACTTGTTCTACACACTCAGCGACACCTGGGCGGCCGGATTCCGGTACGAGTTCTTCATCGATCAGAACGGCACCCGTGTGACCAACGTCCCGGGCGACTGGCAAGAGTTTGCCGTAGGGCTCAATTGGTCGCCGAACGACTATATGGTCCTGCGTCCCGAGTTGCGTTGGGACAGGTTCAATCCGAGTGGCGCAGGTGCAGCGGCCGGGCCGTTCAACGACGCCACGGACCGCGATCAGTTCCTCTTCGGCATCGACCTGATTCTGACGCTGTAGAGCCCGAGTTAGTATTGCGAGTCATCTCGCACCTACATAACCACATACGCCGGCGGCGTTCGCCCCCCCAACGCCGCCGGCGTTCTTTATTTCTTGAAATCGCCGATTCCTCTACTTAGCCCGCCGTGGATGTGCGGCGGGGATGCGCGGCGCCCCCGGGTGTGTTCACCCGGGGCTAAGTTGTGAGCGGGACCTCACTCAACGGGCCAAGGCGTCAAACTCCCCCCAGGCGTTAAAGTTTGCCATCTAAGCCTGTCGATGCTGCGGATTGTGA
>JABMRB010001100.1 GCA_013202865.1 Candidatus Nealsoniibacteriota bacterium
AAAACTGAAAACTGAAAACTACTCCTCATCTCTCCACGTAAGCACGACCTTACCGGAGTTGCCGGAGTTCATTGCCTCGAATCCATCCTCGAAATCCTGGTAGTCGAGGCGGTGGGTGATGACCGGGTCGATGTCCAGGCCGCTTTGGATCATCACGGTCATCTTGTACCAGGTTTCGTACATCTCACGGCCGTAGATGCCCTTGATGGTGAGCATGTTGAAGATGACCGTGTTCCAGTCGATCGACACATCGTCGTTGGGGATGCCGAGCATAGCGATCTTGCCGCCGTGACACATGTTGGCCAGCATGTCGCGAAACGCCTGCGGGTTCCCCGACATCTCGAGCCCCACGTCGAACCCCTCCCTCATGCCGAGTTCTTCCTGCACGTCGGCGATCGACCGTTGGCTAACGTCGACGGCCAGCGTCGGGTTCATCTTTTGGGCCAGTTCGAGCCGGAAGGGATTGACGTCGGTGATCACCACGTATCGGGCCCCGGCGTGTCGGGCGACGGCGGCGGCCATGATCCCGATCGGGCCGGCGCCGGTGATCAACACGTCCTCACCCATCACGGGAAACGACAGGGCCGTGTGAACCGCGTTACCGAGCGGGTCGAAGATCGATGCGATGTCGCGTGGCACGGCCGGGTCGAGGTGCCAGACGTTGGTCATCGGCAGCGAAAGGTACTCGGCATAAGCCCCGGGCCGGTTGACACCGACGCCGACGGTCTCGGCGCAGAGGTGCCGTCGCCCGGCCAGGCAGTTGCGACACCGGCCGCAAACGACGTGTCCCTCGCCGCTGACGATCTCGCCGGGATGGACATCCTTGACGTTGCTGCCGACCTCGACGATCCGCCCGACGAACTCGTGGCCGATCACCAGCGGCACCGGCACGGTCTTCTGAGCCCAGGCGTCCCAGTTGTAGATATGCACGTCGGTCCCGCAAATCCCGGTCCGCAGGATCTCAATCAGCACGCTGTTGATGTCGATTTCCGGCACCGGCACGTCTTCGAGCCACAGGCCGGGCTTGGCTTGTCGCTTGACCAGCGCTTTCATTGTTTTCATCGCGGTTCCCGTCGGGCTCAGTTGGCAGCGGACAGCAAACCATGGGGATACACAAATTCACCGCCACACGCAAGCCCCCGGCACGAGTAAACCCGGCCCGTTCGGCAGCGACGCCGGGGGATTCTCGTAACGCAACGCGTAACCGGTTTCTGGGGAAGCCGTCAACGCAACGAAGCACCGCTACATTGGGGGGCAGTGCGTGTGGCGAATCTTCTTCAAAAAGACCCCGTTGCTCGAATCCCGTCGGCGGCACGGTGCGCGTTCTCGGCGGGCTCGGCGTCATCGACGCGCCGTTTGTCACCACGCCGCCGGCGACCGTCATCGTCGCCACGGGCGCCGAACTCGAGCTTCGTCAATCCACGACGTGGGACGACGGGGCCATCTCCGGCCGAGGCATCCGTCAGATCGGCGACGCCAGGGCCGTCGGGTCGACCCAGATCGCCACAAGCTACTACGACTTCGATGGCGACGTGGACTTCGGCGACTACATGATCTTGGAGGCCGCGTTCGGCGGCCCCGGCGAGTGGACGGGCGGCGACTTCGACTTCGACGGTGATATAGATTTCGGGGACTACATGATTCTAGAAGCGTCGTTTGGAGATACGGTGCCAACCACAGCAGCAATGAACATCCCCGAACCTTCCACACTGGTGATGCTGTTGGGTGGAGTAGTTGCGTTGGGTTGGTGGAGGAGGAGGTGGTAAGGGAGGCGGTAGTTCGACAGTCTACTAACGGCCCCCCCCCTGCCGGGCCAAACGAACCGATGGTTTTCTCCCTGGATCGGGGGGGTTGCCGAAAATCCGACGTATTTGGGGCCTAGAAACGCTTGCAATTTCCAGGATTGCCTGTACAATAAATATGATTACTGAATTTTTTCATTGAGGTAGTAGTTTTCCGAACGTCGGAGGCAGCGTCTTTTCAGCATCCCGAACCGACCG
>JABMRB010001101.1 GCA_013202865.1 Candidatus Nealsoniibacteriota bacterium
GACGATCCTGCGCGACGGCCGACGGCTTCAGACCACCGAGAAGAGCAAGCTCGACAAGCACTACGTCATTCGCACCATGCTGGGCCATGGCCTGGAGGAAGCAGGGGCGGCAGGGGTGGCTGGGGCAAAGCGCAGCGGTGCCCCAGAGCGCGCCTACGAATCCTCCCTCTCTGGGGCACCGCTGCGCTTTGTCCCAGCCACCCACCACATCGGCCGGCGCCAAACGATCCGGTAGCCGACGACGCGGAAGACGATAAGGGAACCGGTGATCCAAGCAGCAAACGGCAGGTAGAAGGACGTGACCATGACACACCATTCGACGAGGCCAAAGGACGCTGAACCGGTAAGACCTGATGCCACACCAGCGGCTGCAACGACTGAGGCCAGCAGGATCACCCGCAGTATCGGCCGTCGACTACCGAGCACGGTCCAAACCGCCACCAGCACAATCAGGGCGAAGCAAACCGGTATCGTCAAACCCTGCCAGTACGAGACCGAGAACTCATACGGGTACTCCGTGTCTGCGATACAGAGCGCGATACACCGAACCATCGCCAGCAGCAAGGCCAGTCCGGTCGTCCACCAGAACAGATAACGTAGCGAGAACTGATGTCTGGATTTCGCAGCGTTGGAATCCTGGTGGGAAACTCTATTCGAGTGCAGCTCCAATCCGACGCCAAAACAGCGGACCACCAACAGGACGGCAAGGATGTAGACCACTCCGGCCGATTCGGACTCCGTCTGATCTGCGACATGGGTGCTCAAAAAATCGAGTGATCCAGTGAGACACCTCGGGATGCTGCAAAGGGCAATTCCTGCGATCATAGCCGACAGTCGCCAGGGCAACGGCCCGCGGGCGAAGCCGGCCCAAATGGCCAACAACACAGCCTGGGCGTGAGCCACTGCGAAGAAGACCGCAACATACAGCAGCGACCAAGTCATATCGAGGTCGACATCATCGGGAAGAAACCGAATCGCCCAGTTGACCAGCATGGGGATAAGCAGCAACACGGATATCATTGCGACGCGACGTTTCATGTCTCAATTATCCTCGAAATCCCCTCCGATTCCAAGCCTTGCGAAGCCGCAAGCGGCAGATGCCCCATTTGCATTCGCGAAGCTCCCCGCATATCATACAGGCCCAGCGCTAACCCGTACGCAATCGAACGAGGCCCTGCCATGATCCGCCCCCCCTGCCCTGCCCTGCTCTGTGTTCTACTGCTCGCCATGGTGACGACCTCGGCCATCGCTGCCGAACGACCTAACGTCATCCTGATCTTTGCCGACGACCAGGGCACGCTCGACTTGAACTGCTACGGGTCGACCGACCTCTACACGCCGAACCTCGACGGGCTGGCTCGGCGTGGTGTGCGGTTTACGCAGTTCTACGTGGCCGCGCCGGTCTGCTCGCCGTCGAGGGCCGCGCTGCTGACCGGGCGGTTTCCGCAACGGGCCGGCGTGCCGGGTAACGTCTCGTCGCATCCGGGACACGAAGGCATGCCGACGGAGCAGGTCACCGTCGCCGAAGTGCTCCGCGGCGCCGGCTATCGCACGGCGGCGGTCGGCAAGTGGCACCTGGGTACCACGGCCGAGTGCTCGCCGTGCGGGCAAGGGTTCGACGAGTTCTTCGGCCACAAGGCGGGCTGCATCGACAACCTCTCGCACTTCTTCTACTGGGTCCCACCCCACTTCCACGACCTGCACCGCAACAACAAGGAAGTCTACGAAGAGGGCCAGCACTTCACCCGGCTGATGGCTCGCGAGGCACGGCGGTTCATCGAAGAGAGCAAGGACAAGCCGTTCTTTCTTTACCTGGCGTTCAACATCCCGCACTACCCGTTGCAGGCCTACGCCGAGTATCGCGAGATGTTTGCCGCCAAGAAGAAGATGACCTGGCAGCGGCAGCAATACGCCGCCTGGACGGCCACGATGGACGACGGTGTCGGCGAGGTGCTCGCCAAGGTCGACGAGTTGAAGCTGCGAGAAAAGACGCTGGTCATCTTCCTCAGCGATCACGGCCATTCAATCGAATCACGGGCAAACGGCGGCGGCGGCAACGCGGGGCCCTACCGCGGCAACAAGTTCACGCTCTGGGAGGGCGGGCTGCGGGTGCCCTGCATCGCCAGCCTGCCGGGCCGGATTCCGCAAGGCGAGACGCGCGACCAGATGGGTGTAAGCGTCGACTGGCTGCCGACGATCTGCCGATACTGCGACGTCGACGTGCCCAAGCGAATCCTCGACGGCAAGAACCTCATGCCCGTGATCGACTCGGCCGCGGAGCCCACGCCGCACGAGGTCTTCCACTGGCAGTCGGGCAGCCAATGGGCCGTCCGCCGCGGCGATTGGAAACTCGTCGCCGAACGCCGCAAAACCCCGGGCGCCCCCCCTGCCCTGCTGCTGAGCAACATGACCGAAGACGTAACCGAGACAAAGAGCCTCGCCGGGAAGCATCCGGAGATCGTCAAGGAGTTGAGTGATTTGCATGCGAAGTGGGTGAAAGAGGTGGGGAAGTAGTGGGGAGTGGGGAGTGGGGAGTGGGGAGTGGGGAGTGGGGAGTGA
>JABMRB010001102.1 GCA_013202865.1 Candidatus Nealsoniibacteriota bacterium
AGAAATGCTGCACAAACAATTTCTCGCCGCTCTGCCTCGCACCCCAAACAATCGCAAATTCCAAACACTCGTCGAAGCCTTGATCGCCCTCGCCACTTGATCGCCTAAAGTGCAGTTCTAACGTCAGGCGGCAAGACTTTCTCAATCGCCTGATAGAGTTCCCGACGCTCCTCCTTTGTCACAATTCGGTCAGCTATGATCCGTTCAACGGTATCGGTCAAGAAGTCTATCGCAGGTAGGTCGGAGCCTCTATTATCCTTGAGCCACGCTCGCAAAGCGAGGATTTCCTGTTTGGATATAGACCCGTCTTCCGTAATCGATTGGCACAAAACAAGAAGTTCAGCCCCTGCCCCCGCTAGCCGTTGGACTTTCGTGAGCGAAACACGACGCCTTGCTGGTTGTTTCTTTGCCATATCGCTGTCTCCGATGGCGTTGCCCCGCCGGCCTCAACCCCGCTACATCTTCCCTCACTTACAGTAGCGTCATACCCCTGTCGGAATGGTAGTCAATAGTATACACTCCTCGAGTGAGATTGCAAGGGGGGGTGCCTTGCGGCGGGTGGCACTGCTGAACGGTGAGGCAATCGGGTGCCACTGCTGGCTTGTCCAGCAGTGCTCGGCATCCCGCCGGCTCGCCCGGCGGATCGTTCGGCTTTTCGATACCATACGTGCTTCCACGGAGCGGGGCGGAGAGAGGGGAGGGAGGGGGGGGCTAGAAGGCCTGTAGCAAGGAACCGAACAATCCGCTGGGCGAGCCGGCGGGATTCCTCCTGCGCAGCAAGAACCGCTTCTGTTACCCAAAACCGGACAGAATTGAACCAGGCCTAATATTGATCCTGGCTGTAGGACCCGATCGATGATTCTGTGCCGATTCTAATCGACGTAACTCCTTATTTCAAGGCGACTTATTGGTCGCCTCGACCGAGCTGCGGCAGTGGTCGCGAAATGTAAAGGCGGGGTAAAATTGGATGCATCGCGATTTCGCGTACCCTATCTTACCCAAAGCCACGCAGTGGCGGCAGAACAGCGGGGCGAGCCGTTTCTGCCGCCCCTTCGCGGCTCTCCATGACGTGCGTCTTTCCGGTTCCCAGAGTTCACGCCCGGGCTATTGACTGCCGCCGCTGCGGGGCTCCCGACACTCGACCTCCTCCTGAGCGCTGTCCAAGGAGATTCAGGACGCTACACACGGCCCACACAGACCATTGTCGTGTGTGCATCATTCCCGTGTCCCTGAGGCCTTATTGCCCTTCGCGGCGCGCCGCAATCAACCGGTCGAGCTCCTCCTTCAACCGCGGGAGAATTTCCTCGTAGGAAAAGGCCCCCAGCTTCTCGCCGCTTCGCTTGAGATTGACGAAATTCGGACCGCACCATAGCCCCAGGTCGGCGTCGTCGGTCTCGCCGGGGCCGTTGACGCGGCAGCCCATCACCGCAATCGTCAAGCGGTGCTCGGCTGCGTATCGGGTCGCCTCGCGGATCTGCCCGGCCAACTCGATGAACGCCTCGTTCTCCACCCGGGAACAACTCGGGCAGGAGATGATGTTCAGCCCGGCGAGCCCCGCCATGTCGTCCTCGTGGAACCGCCCGGCCGCCACGTCGTCGAGGATTTGCCGGCCGGCTTCGATTTCCCGGTGTTTCTCGGCCGCCGGCAGTGTGAGCGAGACCCGGATCGTGTCGCCGATTCCGCGGCGCAACAGGTGCTCCAAGGCGATCCGCGTCTTGACGATCCCCTCCGGCGGCATGCCCGCCTCGGTCACGCCGAGGTGCAACGGCACGTCCGGCCGTTGGGCGGCAAACCGCTCGTTGACGTCGATCACGTGGGACGGATGGGAATCTTTTAACGAGACGCAATACCGCGAGAACCCAAGCCGATCGAGCAGTTCGCAGTGTTCCATGGCGCTTTCGATCATGGCCGCGGCAACGTCTCCGTCGGCATGTTTCTCGCGTTTGGCCGGATCGACCGAGCCGCAGTTTACGCCCACGCGGATCGCGCAGTCGTGCTCACCGGCCACGTCGACGAGAAACCGCACCTTCTCCTGCCAGGGCCGGTCCCGCTCGTGGTGGTACAAATGGCCCGGGTTGTAGCGGATCTTCTCGACCAGCGGTGCCACGTCGGCCGCCAGCCGGTAGTTTTCCTGCAAATCGACGGCCAGATTGGCCTCGGTCTGTCGCCGGATCTCGGCCAGCGCCTCGACGTCACGCGGGGTATCCACGGCGATTCGCACCACACCGGCCCCTGCGCCGGCAAGCAGGTTGACCTGGGCGGCTGTGGCGGCCACGTCGGTCGTCTTCGTCGCACACATACTCTGCACCACGATCGGCCGGCCATCGCCAATCGTGACCGAGCCGACGCGGATCGCACGGGTTGGGTTGCGGGGAGGTGGCTCGGGCATGGCGTGCGGTTTCGGAAATGGGTTTCGGGAATGCGTAGGGTGGGTCGAGGCACGAGACCCACGCGGCAATCATGCCGGATGATCAGAAAACGCGTGGGTCTCGTGCCTCGACCCACCCTACAAGAAACGCGGGAATCGCAAAAGGTGGGATTCAAACTGGAGAAGATGCGTCGCTTTTGCCGATATAGCGGACGACACCGGGTGGTTTGCCGGGCGTGCGTTGCCGTGCGCCCTCACCGCCACGGTGCGACTTGCCGCGGGGGGGCGTTCCTAACTGGTTGATAGCACAGATGTTACGATATCTTCTGCTGGGCGGATGCCTGTTGTCGACGGGCTGTTCGATGCTGCCGGAAATCTCCCACCAGCCAACGTTCCATAACCCGTTCCCCCAGCTCTCCAGGGTGGCCGTGGCGCCGTTTTTCAATCACAGCAACGAGCCGACGCTGGAAGGGGATCAGCTAGCGATGGCCTATTTCAACGAACTTCAGTTGGTGCCGGGGTTTGAGGTGGTTGCGGTAAGCCAGGTCCAACAGGTGATGCTGATATACGACATCGAGTTGAGCAGCCCCGCTGACGTCCGACGCCTTGCCAAGCTGCTGGACGTTGACGCCGTGGTCATCGGCGCGGTGACCGACTACACACCCTACTATCCCCCGCGACTTGGTTTGCAGGTGGAATGGTACGCGGCCAACCCCGGTTTTCACGAGATCCCGCCGGGCTACGGCCTGCCGTGGGGCACGCCCGAGGAGACGAGGATTCCTGCGCCGCTGGTATTCGAGGCCGAGATGGCGCTAGCCAAGGCCCAACTTGCGACACAAATTCCTACGTGTGAAGAGGTTGCTGCGGAAGAAGGCTCGAACACGGCCAGCCGCAGCAAGAACGTTGCGCCGGGTTGGCCCGACCAACCAGGGACGCAATCGGATCAGCCCTCCGGCGTCGAGCAAGCGTCGGCAGAATCCGGTCTTCCGGAAGATTGGCCCGACCCCCGGGGATTTATCCCACTCCCCCCAAACCCCCAACGCCCCGAGTGCCAGCCGAGCGGACAGCCTGTCATCCGTCACACGCAGACGTACAACGGCCACGACCCGGAATTTACCGAGGCTCTGTCCAGCTACTACCATTTCCGCGACGACGCTCGCTATGGGGGTTGGCAGTCGTATCTCCAGCGCAGCGACGACTTTATCCGCTTCTGCTGTCACATGCACATCTCGGAAATGCTCGCTGCTCGAGGTGGAGCGGGCGAAACGCGAGTGGTGTGGCGGTGGCCGACGGTCCGATAGTAAGTA
The DNA here is from genome assembly GCA_013202865.1 of Candidatus Nealsoniibacteriota bacterium. GTDB lineage: Bacteria > Planctomycetota > Planctomycetia > Pirellulales > Thermoguttaceae > JABMRB01. The sequence continues at coordinate 3,676 of JABMRB010001102.1, forward strand.
ACGGACCGCACGGTCCCAGCCCGCCGCGCCGCGCCGTGGCGACCCTCCCCGACGTGTTTCGTGCCCCCGCAGGAGATCGCCGCCCGTGAGTCAGGATATCAACGTACTGGCGCTGGTCAAAGGCTCCGAACGCTACGTATTCTTGTACGACGATGAAAGCCGGGCGGAGACGCTCCGCGTGCTGGGGCGCTATGCGTCGAATCCGGAGTTGAGCTTCACGTGGTACGACGCTGCCGTGCTTAGCCAGAAGATCCGGCAGGAGAGCCAGAAATACTCGCACGAAGGCCGGTTCGACCTGCCGTTGCCCAGCGACATGGACGAATTCTAGAGTACTGTGTTGATGTTTCTCGCCGGTCTGCACACCTCTGGAAGTTAGGTGCTCTGATCGTGGCTACAGACCACATTAAGGTCCGATGCGTACTGCAATCGCCCGTTTCCTGCAATTTCTTCGCGTCGAACGCAACGCGTCGGACTTGACCGTCAAGAGTTATCGCGAAGATCTCACCATGCTGGTCGAGTATCTGACCGAGTCGCGCGACGGGGTCTGCCCGAAGCCGGGCGACGTGGCGGTGCTGGATCTGCGCGGTTACGTGGCCTCGCTGCACGAGGCGGGCTACGCCAAGTCGACAATCGCCCGGCGACTGGCTTCTCTGCGGAGTTTCTTCCGGTTCGGTCAACGGGAGGGCTGGGCTAAGAACAATCCGGCGAAGCCGCTACGTAATCCCCGCAAGGGACGCTCGCTGCCGCACTTTCTCTCGGCCGAGGACTTGGGGCGGCTGTTTGCGGCCCCGCCCGCCGACGAGCCGCTGGGCCTTCGCGATCGGGCAATTCTCGAGACGATGTACTCGGCCGGGCTGCGAGTCAGTGAGTTGATGGGGCTGAGTGACGGGGATCTGGACTTTCAGGCGGGTGTCGTTCGGGTGCGCGGCAAGGGACGCCGCGAACGCCTTGCCCCGATCGGCTCCTATGCGACCCGAGCATTGCGGAGTTGGCTGAAGAGCCGTCGCGTCGACCCGGCCGAACCGGACGGGCCGGCAACGCCGGTGTTCGTCAACAAGTTCGGCCGCCGGCTGTCGACCCGGAGCGTGGGCCGAATGTTGGAGAAGTATCTGAAACTGGCCGGTCTGGACGGCCGCACCACGCCGCATTCGCTACGGCACAGTTTCGCGACCCATCTGCTCGACCAGGGCGCGGACATCCGTAGCGTGCAGGAACTGTTGGGACACAAGAGCCTGGTGACCACGCAGATCTACACGCACGTCAGCACGGCCGCGTTGCGAGCCGTCTACGAGAAGGCCCACCCGAGGGCTAAGTAGGCGCCCGTAGCTGGATTCGCAAGAATTCAGACATTTGCAGCCGCGTCCCCCTGAAGTCTTGCGACTTCAGCTACGACGAATTGAGGATTCCTGGGAGAAATCGCTTCCAATCCTTGCGGCCGTCGCTAAACTCATACTTGTGCCGTTCGAGTTGGTCCCCGGCATGGGCCGGGGCTCGAGCGTCTACAAGCAACCTACAGGGAGAAGAGACATGATGCTTCGCGTCCTTTGCGTGTTCACCATGGCGATGGCTGCAACGTCCGGCATCGTAGCCGGCGCCGCCGACGAAACCGCCAAACCCAACTTCATCATCGTCTTCTGCGACGATCAAGGCTATCAAGACTTGGGCTGCTTCGGTTCGCCCCACATCAAGACCCCGAACATCGACCGCTTGGCCGCCGAGGGCATGCGCTTCACCGATTTCTACTCGGCCTACTGTGTTTGTTCCGCGTCGCGGGCCGGCTTGCTTACCGGTTGCTACCAGCCGAGAATCAGCATGCGAGGAGTGCTCGGCCCGCACACCAAGACCGGTCTGCACCCCGACGAAATCACCATCGCCGACATGCTCAAGACCAAAGGCTACGCCACGGCATGCGTCGGCAAGTGGCACGTCGGCGACACACCCCAGACGCTGCCGGCCGCCCAAGGGTTCGACCACTACCTCGGCCTGCCCTACAGCAACGACATGGCCCGGCAGAAAGGCTGGGGGAACAACGCCCCCGACCTCGATAAGATCTGGGCGGAAAAACGCTGGGACATCTACAACAACGAACTGTATCGCGATACCGAGATCATCGAGTCGCCGGTGAATCAGGTCACGCTCACCGATCGCTATACGGAAGAGGCGCTGAAGTTCGTGCGCGCCAATCGCAAGCAGCCCTTCTTCCTCTACTTTGCAAACACGATGCCGCACGTGCCGTTGTTTGTCTCCGACGCGCGGTACAAGGCGGACCCCAAATTGGCTTACAAGCTGACCATCGAGCACATCGATTGGGCCGTCGGCCGGATCATGACGACCCTCGACGAACTTTCCATCGCCCAGAACACGCTGATCGTCTACACCAGCGACAACGGCCCCTGGCTCA
>JABMRB010001103.1 GCA_013202865.1 Candidatus Nealsoniibacteriota bacterium
CAGCGAGGGACGCTGTGCCGTCGGCGAGCCCGGCGTCCCGGCGAGCGAGCACCGACGCGGCGACCGCGAGTTGGGCGTCGCGGCACATCACTTTCAGCGATTTGCGGTTGGCGACGTACTTCCTCGGGTCGAAATCAGAGACCTCCGCCGCGATGCTCACCGGCAAGCCCGTGGCATCAAACGACCGAATCGGCCCCACGCCGCTGGTGCCCTGCTGAAGCGACCTCCAGAACGCGTCGCGACCAATCCCGATCGGACTGACGATACCGAGACCCGTGATGACCACTTCCGTCTGCGACACTGTCATAGCGTTGTTGTACTAATCGGCCAGTTCGAAAATGTCCGGGTTCTCATCTTCGGCGGCTTCGGCGGCCCCTTCGGTGGGGGCAGCCACGTCGCGGGCCTTCTCCAGACCGGCCATCTTCTTCATCGCCTGGCCCGAAAACGGACGCTTCAGAATCGCTACCCATGCATCCGCCGACCCCATCCCTGAGGAGGCCAACTTGTGGTACAAGACCGTCACCAACTCCCAACCTTCTAACCCCAGATCGTTGAGGTCGTTGAGCAGGTAGCCCTCGGTCTTTCGGGTGATCTCCATGTACTCCCACTGTTTCTTATTGCCCGTGGCTTCGCTATCCGACATGTCGAATTCCTCATCTAGAACTTGCCGAACAAAACTCCGTCGCGTGAGGTCAATGTAGCGTTCCCGCCGACGCAGGACAAGAGAACGGGCATTGCGAGGTTGCCAAAAGAGCGGCCTCGCCCGTTCGGGGGGGTGTGCGTCGCGCGCTCCTATTGACCTGTGGCAGCCCATCCCACAAGCGGAAAAGCGGCTGATGCCCGGCGTAATGACCCAACCGGGTTCCCAGGGCTAGAGTGGGGAGTGGGGAGTGGGGAGATCCGTTGGCATCGTGTCTGCCCACTACCCACTGTCCACTGCCCATCTATATCTCGTCGCGGGCGACGTAACAGACTAGCGATCGGCCTTCCATTGCGACGATGCCGTCCGGCGGCGGGGCCGGTCCGTCAAGTTCCGGATAGACGTCCGCAGGGCTCTCGGCTGCCGTGTCGATGAATTGTCGCCACTGGTAGGGCTGGACAATGTGCGGGATCGTCATCCGCCGCGGTTCGTTGCCGGCATGCATCAGGATCAGGACATGGCGGTTTGGCAACTCGAGCACGTCGTGCTGCGGGGCGGCGGCCAGCAGGCAGATCAGGCTCCCGTCGGGCATACTCCAATCGACCGGATCGCCCGAGGGGCCGAACCAACTCACGTCGGGCAGTCCACCGGGGCGGACCGGACGACCGTCAAGGAAATCCGTCTGCCGAACCGTCGGCTCGGCCTTACGAAAGGCAATCAGTGCCTCGCAGAAGCGGCGTAGCCCCCGGTGTTTCTCGGCCAACCGCCAGTTGAACCATGAAATCGCGTTGTCCTGGCAGTAGGCGTTATTGTTACCCTGCTGCGTGCGTCGGCATTCGTCGCCGGCCAACAACATCGGCACACCCTGGCTCAACAGCAGCGACGCCAGCATGTTGCGGATCTGGCGAACGCGGATCCGTTCGACGGTCTGCCGCCGCGTGGGACCTTCCACGCCGCAGTTGTAGCTGTAGTTATTGTTGTCTCCATCGCGGTTACCCTCGTCGTTGGCCTCGTTGTGTTTCTCGTTGTAGCTAACCAGGTCGCCAAGCGGGAACCCGTCGTGGGACGTGATGAAGTTGATACTGTGGTAGGGTTTTCGCCCGCCCGACTGGTAGAGATCGCTGGAGCCGGCCAGGCGCGTAGCCAGCGGACCGATCATGTGCGGATCGCCCCGCCAGAACTGCCGCACGTCGTCGCGATAGCGGCCGTTCCATTCGGCCCAGCGAAGGTTGGCGAACGTACCCACCTGATAGGCCCCGGCCGCGTCCCATGCCTCGGCGATGATTTTCGTGTCGGCCAGCAGCGGATCCTCGGCAATCGCCTCGACCACCGGCGGATTGGGGGCCAGATTGCCGTCGCGGTCGCGGCTGAGGATCGACGCCAGGTCGAAACGGAACCCGTCAATGTGATAATTGTGTACCCAATGCCGCAGGCAATGGAAGATCATCTCGCGGACGATCGGGTGGTTTCCGTTGAGCGTGTTGCCGCACCCGGAGTAGTTACGGTAGTTCTGCCCGCCGTTTTCGAGCATGTAGTAGACGCGGTTCTCCAACCCCTTGAAACTCAGCGTCGGCCCCCGTTCGTTGCCCTCGGCCGTGTGGTTGAAGACAACGTCCAGGATCACCTCAATGCCGGCCTGATGCAACGCGCGGACCATCTCCTTGAACTGTTTGACCTGGCCGCCGGGCTCTCGGCCGGTTGCGTAGCCGCGGTGTGGACCGAAAAGGGCCAGTGGGTCGTAGCCCCAGTAGTTCGGCCGGTCGAGCTTCTGTCCCAGTGGATCGCAGATCGGAAACTCATGGATCGGCATCAACTCGATCGCCGTAATGCCCAGCGATTTCAGGTAGGGGATCTTCTCGATCACACCCAGGTACGTGCCCGGATGCTCCACCTCGCTGGACCGGGCCTGAGTGAACCCGCGGACGTGTGTCTCGTAGATGATCGTCTCGGAGAGGTGGTGTCGCAGGTGCCGGTCACCCTGCCAGTCGAACCGGTCGTCGATGACCACGCACTTTGGCGGGCGGATGATCCCGTCGTCGGACGGCAGGAAGTGGCCGGCCAACGCCTTGGCGTACGGATCGATCAGCCGGGCCTGCGGATCGAATCGGTATCCCCGCTGCGGCTCGTGCGGCCCGTCGGCCTGGAAGTGATAGAGCTGGCCGGGGCCCACGTCGGGTACGTAGGCACTCCAGATATCGCCCCAGCGGTTCAGATCGGGATCCAGGTCGATGATCGCCGTCGGCTCGCGATCGCTCGGCTTCTCGTAGAGCAACACCCGCATGGCCGTAGCCGAGCGGCTGAAGACCACGAATTGCACTCCCCCGTTGAGCAAAATTGCACCGTAGGGCAGCGGGTGCGCGAATCGCAGGACGGGCGGACGCTGGTCCATCGGCGGTAGCTCCGGCATGTACCCCGGATCAAAACCAACCTGACTGATGTACGACTGTTCGAGATCGGCGGACGGACCGACTCCAGAAGCTAAAGTTCGCGACATGGATGCTCGGCAAAATGGGCTGGGGCGAAGTCGTGGAACGTATCCCGTTGACTTCTTCTTCGGTAGCCCGACCGGCCCAAGTACAGCGAGATCACCGCCGCCGGAGCAGCCGCCAGAACCGTCCAACTGGCCCCAAACGGCCGGAGAAACGGCTCCCGGGGGGGGACTCTGCACCGAATCTCCTTGCCGCGCCGGTTCGGCCGCCGGTCACTTGACCGGTCGTTGCGAATCTGCCGGCTGGGAAAACATTGCAGAGCCAAGCGGTCAGCCCAATAAATCAGCGGACCTACTCCTCCTCCTCCGTCTCGTGGAACACCGCGTGGCAGTCCTCGCAACTCTGCTGTAGCTGTTCCATGGCGGTGCCTACGGCGTCTTCGTCCTGTGCTCGGGCTCCGGCGTTGACGGCAGCAGCGGCGGCGCGCATCTGGACGCAAAATGCCTGCCACTGCTTGACTTCGTCCGGTTTCTCGGTCTCTGAGCAGTTGGCCATCGTCCCTTGAGCAATCATTGCGATCACGGCCGAATGGCCCTGAACATCGGCCGCCTTCCGATCCAAACGCCGTACGGCGCCCTTTAGCTTCGTGTTCAGAAGCGGAACCTGCGCCATCAACTGCTCCAGCGATGCAACCTGTTCCCACTTCAATTCGTCCTCGGCCGCCGCCTCGCTCGCCGCCGCCGCTTTGACCGTCGCAACGCCCGCCTTGGCCGAGGCGTGGTCTGTCGTGGCAGCCAGATCCTGGGCGGCCTTGATCAGCGTGCCCGCCGCCTTGTACTTGTTGGCTTGATCGTGCAGCCCCAGCCCCAAGGCAATCACTACCAGCGTATTGGCGTCCTTGGCAATCCGGCTCTGTGCCTCCTCGTACTCCTCCTCGTTCGCCACGGCCTCCTCGAGACGTTCGACGTAGCTCTCCACCTGGGCAACCAGATCCTCCGCCGGGGCATAGGTCGAAACTCCGCCATCCGCCGACGAAGTTGCGTCTCCTGGATCTGTCGTCTCAGCGGGATCGGTCGTCTCAGCCGGGTCTGTCGTCTCAGTGGGATCGGTCGTCTCAGCGGGATCTGTCGTCTCAGTGG
>JABMRB010001104.1 GCA_013202865.1 Candidatus Nealsoniibacteriota bacterium
CTCGACGGCTGGGAACAACACGGCGGCAAGGCCAAGTATACGATCGAAGACGGCGTGATCGTGGGCCAGTCGGTTCCGAACACTTCGAACTCGTTCCTGTGTACGAAAGAGCGATTCGGCGATTTCGAGTTGGTCTTCGAGGTGAAGGTCGACAAGGGACTCAACAGCGGCGTACAGATCCGCAGCAACATCAAGGAGAAGGATCGCGTCTGGGGCCCCCAGGTCGAGATCGAAACGGCTCCGGGCGAGTCCGGCTACGTCTACGGCGAAGCCACCGGCCGCGGATGGCTTAGCCAGGACCGTAGCGTCAAGGACGCGATCAACAACGACAAGTGGAACGAGTATCGCGTGCTCTGCAAAGGCACGAACGTCAAGACGTGGATCAACGGCACCGCAATCGCGAACCTGACCGACGAGCAGTCGAGCCGCGAGGGTCTGATCGGCCTGCAAGTCCACGGCGTCGGCGGCCGGGAAGCACCGATGTTCGTCCGCTGGCGCAACATCAAGATCCGCAAGTTGCCGTAGATAAGGAGAGCCAGGAACTTGAGCTGGTTCCTCTTTTCGGCGACCGTGATCTCCCTGTCGGGCGTGATGGCACCGGGACCGATGACGGCGGCGACGTTAGCGGCCGGCACGCGCGGTCGCCATGCGGGTGCGTTGATTGCCCTGGGGCACGCGGTAATCGAAATTCCGCTGATGCTGGTGATCGTGGCCGGGGCGGCTGCCTTCTTCAAGCACGAAGCCTTCCAACTCACGGTCGGACTGGCCGGTGGGGCACTGTTGCTGTTGATGGGTGTCCAGATGTTGTTCACGATCGGCAAGACGGTTGACAGCGACGCGAGTTCAGCCCGTCGGCACCCCTTCCTGATCGGCATCATCCTGACCGGTGCCAATCCCTATTTCCTGCTCTGGTGGGCCGGCGTCGGACTGGCGCTCGCGACCGAGGCGGCCGAGTTGGGAATCATGGCGTTTGTGCTGTTCGCGATTATCCACTGGCTCTGCGACCTCGTCTGGCTGGAAGCCTTGTCATTTGCCGGTCACAAAGGATCCCAACTGCTGAGAGGTCGTGTCCAGCAGATCGTACTGCTCGTCTGCGGGATACTGCTGTTGTATTTCGGATGCGCATTTCTTTACGACGGCGGCTGCATCCTGCGAAGCTGAGTGAGTAACGGCTGAGGGCCCTGCCCGACTGCGGCAAACCACGTGCGGTTCCTGGAAACTGACGTCAAGTCGCACGGCCGGCAGAACGATAATAGACGTTAGAAACGATGGTAGTCGTTAGCGTGCGGAGGTAAGGACGCCCCGACAGCCTGTCTGCGAGGCATAAGGTTCCGGCCGGGAATCGCTTCAGTTCAATCGGCACCGGCGGCCGGAATCCTTTTTTTTCGGGAACTCTGCTGGCCACATCTACCGGGTCTCCTCTTCTGGCGACCGTTCAAATGAGTGCGAGACGGCCGCGCGGCATAGTCCGATCAACTCGGTCACGGCCGCTTCGAGTTGCTCGAAATCGTCCGGCTGCGATGCCCGTTGGTTGGCTACGGCGGCGGCTTGGGAGATCTGGGGAAGCCCGTAGATCGCGGCCGTTCCCTTGAGTTGATGGGTTTGCAGAGTCAAGGCTGGAAGATCTTGTGCGCTGAATGCCTCATGGATCGCCTCGGCCCGATCGGGTAGTTCCCCGACGAAGGTGTCGACCAACTCGGTCACTTCGGCGTCGTCCAGGATTCCGCTACCCAGCGGTCGGTCGGGGGGTCGTTTGTCCGCCGGACGCTCGGCCGATTGCGATTCCGCCGCGGACCCGTTGCCCAAGTAACCGGCCAGCGTCTCCAGTAGTTCTTCTGCGGTGATCGGCTTGGGTACGTAGTCGTCGCATCCGGCGGCCAGACACCGCTGCCGGTCGCCGCTCATCGCATGGGCCGTCAGGGCAACGACCGGACCGGTCCAGTCGTGGTGGCGGAGGTACTGCGTGGCCTGATAGCCGTCCATCTCCGGCAATTGGATGTCCATCAAGATCAGATCGTAAGGCGAGCCGACGGCTTTCGACTGCAAGGCCTTCTCGCACGCAATCCGGCCGTTGCAGGCAACGTCGGTCTCCAGCCCCCAGCGCTGCAATACGAGCAGGACCATGTGCCGGATATCCGGGCTGTCTTCGACCAGCAACACGCGACCGCTGAGCACCTGCCCGGGCGGCAGGTCGACCGGCGGTCGCCGATAGTCCGTAGCGCTTGGCCGACTGTCGAGCAGGGGTACGTTGTCCATCGGTCCGGGATCGATCGACACAGTGAAAGTGCTTCCGCGGCCGGGCCGGCTTTGCACGTCGATTCGCCCGCCAAGCATTTTGGCCAGTCGCCCGGAGATACTCAATCCCAGCCCGGTGCCACCGAAACGTCGGGTGTGTGAGGCGTCGACCTGCACGAAGGGCTGGAAGAGCCGATCCATGTCTTCGGGCTCCATGCCGATACCCGTATCCGTCACCTCGAAGGCCAGTTGCGGGGGCGAGCCCTCGCTGCCGGCGGCGTAGCGGACGGTGATCCGCACGCGGCCCTGCTCGGTGAACTTCACCGCGTTGCCGACGAGGTTCACCAGGATCTGCCGCAGCCGGACGGCGTCGGTGTGGATCACCGCGGGCAACGGGTAGACGTATTCGCCGTCGAGGCTGAGGTTCTTCGCATTCGCCCGGATCTTCATTAGCGAGACCACTCCGTCGACGATCTCCTGCGGGGTGCAGTCGGCGCGTTCCAATTCGATCTTGTCGGCCTCGATCTTCGACAGGTCGAGAATATCGTTGATAATCGTCAGCAGGTTCTCGGCGTTTCGCTGGATGGTTTGCAGGTGTTCGCGGCGTTCGGAGGGGGACATTTCGTAGGACATCAGCAGGTCGGTGAACCCCATGATGGCGGTCATGGGGGTGCGGATTTCGTGGCTCATGTTGGCGAGGAATTCGCCCTTGGCGACGCTTGCCAGTTCGGCTTCCAAGGCGAGTTGGTTGGCCCGTTGGATGGACCGTTC
>JABMRB010001105.1 GCA_013202865.1 Candidatus Nealsoniibacteriota bacterium
AGCACGCGCCGGTCGCCCGTGGCTAAGTAGTATTCGCCCAGGAAGATGCCGTTGTAACCGATGAACCAGGTGCTGGTGGAATGGGGCTTGCTCGCCAGCTCGATAGCGTGCTTCTCGACGACGGGCATGTACTTCGCTTCGCCGGTCGACATCAGGAACAACGCTCCGAGCGCACCGGTGATCCCGCCTTCCGGGCCGCCATTGTCGAGAATGAACGCTGCCGTCTGATCGACGATTGCGTTGGACTTCTTGCAGTTGATCGGGAACGTTTTGGAGTAGCTGCCGATCGGGTCCAGGCGAATCGTGACCGTCTTGGTCGCGCCGTCACGACGGACCGCGAAGGTCATCTTGCCGCTGCGACCTTCCGAGACGTTGATCTGCTCGCCGAGAATGTGACGAGGATCGACCACTTTCAGCGATATGCCGTTGACCGACTCCAGGATATCGCCCGGCCGGAGATTACCGTCGGCGGGGGTCTCCGACAAGACCTCCGTCACCGTCACCAGGTGAGGCGTATCGGCCTTGGCTTGCTTGGGGTCGTCCATACTGCTGGTGACCGTCACGATCATCCCAGTGACGCCGACGCTGATAGGCGGGGTTTCCTTCCAACTGGCCAGGGTATCCGCCGACGCACTTCGCGCCGTCGCCGTCAACAACAACATTACGATCGCCATTCGTTTCATCCGAGTCTCCTGCAAAGGCATGGGTTGCGAAACCATAAGTATGCGCGCAAAATGCCATCTACGCAATGTGGAACCGGATCCACCCAGTTGGCAAAGCTCGTTTATTGACGCGGGGCGGCCGAAAGTTCGTATGCCGGCTCCCGGCGTCGGACCGGGTGTCCTACCGCCACACGCCCCGCACACGCAACGCCAGCGGGCTTGCGATACCTGCGTAGGTGAAATCGACGTTCCCTGAAAGGGCCCGATGGCAAAGGCCAAGCGATTCACTCTGGCCCGTGGGGGTCCTGCTTCGGCCAATGTCAGGGCGAAGAATCTCCGCCTTTCGAGAGAGAAATGCTTTCGTGGACAAGGCTTAACGACGGTGTATAATGATTCTGTTGATAAAGTCGTACTTCATCAGGAGGCCAATAGCATGAAACGGGCCCTGCCACTCGTACTTGCACGAAACCTGATGGTGCTCCAGTGGGCACTGCTTCTTGCGCTCTGTTGGCCCAATGATGTTCGGGCCAAGCCAAGTGTGGGCCTCCGGAAAGGAAAGGAGAAACCGAACATCGTTTTCTTCATGGCCGACGACTGGTCGTGGCCGCACGCGGGAGCGCTTGGTGATCCGGTTGTCCGGACGCCCAACTTCGATCGTATTGGCCGTGAAGGCGTCTTGTTCGAGAACGCGTTCGTTTCCACGCCGTCCTGTACGCCGAGCCGATTGAGCATCCTTACCGGCCAACACCACTGGCGGTTGAAGGAAGGCGACAGCCTGGGCGGATCCCTTCGGGAAGAGTTCGACGTCTATACCGAGATTCTGCAAGCGGCCGGATATCGCATCGGCCGCTTCGGAAAAGGCGTCTGGCCGAGCAAGCATGCATTCCGCCATCGCGACTCGTTTGGTGAGCGTTTTCGGTCGTTCGATGATTTCATGAAGGAGCGGAAGCCGGGCGAACCGTTCTGCTATTGGCACGGTGGTCAGGATCCCCACCGCCCCTACGAGTTGAACGTAGGCGTGAAGAGCGGCATCAAATTATCGGAGATCAAGGTCCCCGCGTGCCTGCCCGACACCGCGACCGTACGCAGCGACGTCGCCGACTACCTGTGGGAAGTCCAACGTTTTGACCGCGAAGTCGGTGCAGTCATGGCACGGCTCGAAGCGATAGGAGAGTTGGACAACACCATCCTCGTTGTCAGTGGCGACAATGGAATGCCATTTCCTCGCTGCAAAGCAACGCTCTACGATCAGGGAACACGCGTGCCATTGGCCATACGCTGGGGGGCTAAGGTCCACGGAGGCCGCAACGTTTCCGATTACGTCAGCCTTTGCGATCTGGCACCGACATTCCTGGAGGCAGCAGGGCTCGAGCCATCGAAACAAATGACCGGACGGACGCTGATGCCGATACTCCTCTCGAAGAAGTCCGGTCAAATTGATCCATTGCGGTCGTTTGTCTTGACCGGAATGGAACGCCACGTTTATCTGTACCCCTCCCGAGCCTTGCGCACTGCGGATTTCCTCTACATTCGCAACTTTGCGCCCCAGACATGGCCCACCGGCGAAGTCGAAGGCTACAACCCAGAATACGATTTCGCCGCGGAGCCGTGGCCAACCGAGCAAGGCGCGTTCTCCTTCAATATCGATCCCTCACCCTCGAAGCAGTTTCTGCGACTGCATCGCGAGGAGAAAGACACGAAGGACTTCGTCGATTTGTCCTTTTCTCAGCGGCCTGCCGAAGAGCTGTACGATCTGAAAAAGGACCCGCACCAATTGCGCAATGTGGCCAGCGATCCGGAGTATGCAAACCCGCGGCGGCGACTGCGCCAGAAGCTCAACGCCGAGTTGATCAAGAGCCATGATCCGCGACTAACCGTGAAAGGATACCAAAGGTGAAACAATGAAGATCTCTTGCAGACACGGCAGCATTACATGCAGCGTGCTCGTTCTCGCGTTGACGTCGTTCGGGAGCGCGTCGGCTGAAGATGTGCAGCGTCCCAACGTGCTCTTCATCTCAGTAGACGACCTCAATGACTGGACCGGTTGCCTCGGCGGGCACCCTCAGGTGATGACGCCGCATATCGACCGGCTCGCCGCAAGTGGTGTGCTGTTCACGAACGCTCATTGCGCTGCACCGGCGTGCAACCCCTCTCGCACAGCCATTATGACCGGGATATCGCCGCACGTATCGGGCCTCTACGAGAACGGACAGAAGATGCGTGAGATCCTTCCGGACGCCGTACTTCTGCCTAAGTATTTTGCCGATCACGGGTACTGGGCCGCCGGGTCCGGCAAGCTCCTGCACTACTTCATCGACGCGCGCTCCTGGAACGAATACTATCCAGCGAAAGAGACGGAAGATCCTTTTCCTCGGACACTCTACCCGAAACCACGTCCCGTGAGCTTGCCACGAGGCGGTCCCTGGCAGTATATCGAGACCGACTGGGCACCGCTCGATGCAACGGACGAGCAATTCGGCGGCGACTGGCTGGTCTCGAAATGGATCGGCCAGCAACTCCAGAAAAAGCACGACAAGCCGTTCTTCCTGGCATGCGGCATCTATCGTCCCCACGAACCGTGGTTCGTGCCCAAGAAGTACTTCGAGCCCTTTCCGATCGAAGGTATTCAACTGCCGCCCGGCTACAAGGAAGACGACCTTGACGATCTTCCGCCGGCGGGCAAGAAGCGAGGCCCCAACCGCTACTTCGAACACATCAGAGCCCACAAGCAGTGGAAGCAGGGGATCCAGGGGTACCTGGCGTCGATCTACTTTGCCGATGCCATGGTTGGGCGTGTCCTCAAGGCACTGCAAGAAGGCCCCAATCGTGACAACACGATCGTTGTGCTTTGGAGCGATCACGGCTGGCATCTGGGCGAGAAGCAACATTGGCAGAAGTTCACCGCCTGGCGAGTATGCACTCGCGTTCCGCTGATCGTTCGAGTTCCTAATGACGCCCCAGGTTTGCCCCGGGGTACGCGGGCCGGCAGCACCTGCACGAAGCCCGTCAACCTCTTGAGTCTGTTTCCCACATTGACCGAACTGGCCGGCCTGCCATCGAAACGGGGCAACGACGGGCCGAGCATCGTCCCACTGCTTGACGATCCGGATGCCGACTGGCCGCACGTTTCCGTCACGCACCTGGCGGAACCGGGAAGCTACGGACTCAGCGCGGAACGTTGGCGCTACATCCATTACGCCGGCGGCGACGAGGAACTCTACGATTGCCAGGCAGACCCTCACGAATGGAACAACCTCGCGGGCGAAGCAGAACACGCAACCAGATTGGCGGAACTCCGTGCCCTGGCACCGAAGACGTTTGCACCACGCGTGCCGCCAAAGGACAGCTCGCTGCCAAAGCTGAAATGGCACGCGACGGATAGGCCGGCGCCGCCGTCGAAACCGGATGGGAAGACGTTCGACATCGTACTGCTCAACCAGCGCGAGGATCCGGTCAACCTCTACTGGATGGATCGCCAGCGGAAGCCCAAGTCGTACGGCTCCATCGCTGCCGGGTGGCGCATCCACCGGAGCACGCGCCCGGGAGCCGTGTGGTTCATCACCGACCCGGGAAACAAACCGCTCGGCTATTTCGTTGTCGGCGATCGCGCGGCCCTGGCATCGATCCCGGAGGACGAATGATCATGTGGAGATCCCTCTCGCGGGCTCTTGTGCTTGGAGTTGGCGTGACCTGCACTTCGGTCACGTCATTGGCGAAGGACGAACGCCCCAACGTTCTGTTCGTTGTCGTGGACGATCTGCGTCCCGAACTGGGCTGCTACGGCAACCGGCATATTCGGTCGCCCCACATCGATCGGCTTGCGAGAGAAGGCCTGCTCTTTGAAAGGGCTTACTGCCAGGAAGCGGTCTGCATGTCGTCGCGCAACAGCATGCTGAGTGGGTACCGTCCCGATTCGAAGGAGATCTGGAC
>JABMRB010001106.1 GCA_013202865.1 Candidatus Nealsoniibacteriota bacterium
GCGCCCGTGACCGGTGCGTACACGTTCGACGGTCTCACCTCGGGCCGATACTACATCCAAGAGCAGGTCCCGGCGGGCTACACGCAGACGGCCGGGCCCGACTTCTACACGTTCGCGGTGGTTGCCGGCGAGGTGATCATCCCGGACGTCGACCCCAACGGCCTGGACTTCGGCAACACGCCGATTTCGGCCTCGGTCGGCGGGACGAAATGGCACGATCTGACCGGTGACGGGTTCAGCGGCGACGACGTGCGGATGGGCGGCGTGACGATCGAACTCTACGCCGACGGCGGCGACGGGATCTTCGACGGCGTGGACGACGTGCTGATCAATACGGCGATCACCGCCGACGTGACCGGCGGATACACGTTCGACCAACTCCTGCGGGGCCGCTACTTCGTCCAGGAGCAGGTCCCCGCGGGCCACGTGCAGACGGCCGGGCCGGATTACTACGGCTTCGACGTCTCCTATTCCACGATTGTCGGCGCCGAGCCGGACATCCAACCGGTCGTGCCCGAGTTCTTCTTCCCCGACGCGATGGACTTCGGCAATTTCCGTGGCTTGGTTTCGATCGGCGGGACGAAGTTCGACGATCTCACCGGCGACGGGTTCACCGGCGACGACGTGCCGATGGGCGGCGTGACGATCGAACTGTTCCTCGACGGCGGCGACGGCATCTTCGACGGTGTGGACGACGTGCTGATCGGCACACAGATCACCGCCGACGTGACCGGCACGTACACGTTCGACGATCTGGATTCCGGCCGATATTACATCCAGGAGCAGGTTCCGGACGGATTCGTACAGACGGCCGGCCCGGCGTACTACACGGTGGAGATTGCCAACGGCATCGTCTCTAGCGACGACGACATGCCGGTGAACGATTCCGGGTTCGACTTCGGCAACTTCGAGCCGTTCAGTGTCTCGGGCTTCGTCTACGTCGACATCAACAACGACGGGGTCAAGGACTTCTCCGAACTGCCGATCCCCAATACCACGATCCTGCTGTCGGGAATCGACACCGAAGGCAATCCGATCTCCGAGGATACGGTGACCGACGAGGACGGATTCTACATCTTCGAAGGCCTGTGGCCGGGAACGTACTCGATCAAGGAACTTCAGCCCGACGCCTACATCGACGGCAAGGACACGATCGGCACCCCAGGCGGCTTGACGACCAACGACCAGTTCTGGAACGTCGTGATGGAACCCGGCGGAATACGCCACGGTGTGAATAACAACTTCGGCGAGCGAGGGCTCAAGTATATCTCCAAACGGATGTTTCTCCTGCCGCGAGGACTCTGGGACGACGTGTACGACGGCAGTTCCAGTGAGGATCCCGTGGAAGCGACCGTGATCGAAGGCACGGACGACGACGACCGGATCACGTTTACGCCGGGGGCGAAACGGGGAACCTGGACGGTGACCATCGGGCACCGGGATTGGGGTTCCGGAGATACGCCCGTTACCGGGTATCGCACCGAAAGCGGCACCGGCCCGCTCTATATCGACGGGCTCGAGGGCGACGACGAGATCACGCTTCTGGGCACCGGCGGCAACGAACTGGTCGCGGTGGGTGAGGACTACGTCACGATCGTCGGCAACGAGATGCTGGTCGTCGGCGTCAACACGAACACGATCACCGTCAACGCCCGCGGCGGCACCGATACGCTGAAGATCTACGATTCGCCGGGCAGCGACCGGCTGCGGGCGAAACTCAACAAAACCACCATCGAGGGCGCCGGCTTCGCCCACACGCTACTGGACTTCGAGCTGGTCGATGCCTATGCCAGCAGCGGCAAGGACATTGCCCAGTTGTACGACTCCAGGGGCGACGACATGTTCATCGCCCGGCCGACGCGGTCAACGATGTCCGGCGACGGGTTCAAGATCGAGGTCCATCACTTCGACCAGACCCACGGCTATTCGATCACGGGTGGTTTCGACGTCGCCAAGCTGATCGATTCGTCCGGCGACGATCTGGTCGTTGCCCGGCCTACGTACGCGACGATGTACGGCGACAAGTTCTACAGTCGGGCGAAACTGTTCGACCAGGTCCACTCCTATTCGATCAACGGCGGCTACGATATTGCCAAACTGATCGATTCGCCGGGCGACGACTACTTCCAAGCCTCGCCCACGCAGGGCATTCTCTCGGGCAACGACTTCTACAGCCGGGCGAAGTATTTCGACGAAGTCCACGCCTACGCACTCAGCGGCGGCAACGACCGGGCCGATTTTGCAGACTCTGCCGGCGACGACGTCTTCACGGGCACGCCCATCTACGGCGCGCTTCGCGGCGACGGATTCTACAACCGGGCGAAGTTCTTCGAGCAGATCGAAGCGACCTCAACCGGCGGCAACGACCGGGCCGAGCTACAACCGGAAGGCGATGCGTTGCTGGAGGCCGCCGACGGGTGGGCCCGGCTATCGTTCGGCGAGATGTCGCGGTCCGTCAGCGGATTCAACCGGGTCACGGCCCAAGCCTCGGCCGACGGCGAGAGCACCAAGCAGATCACCGCCCACGACTTTATCCTGACGCTTGAAGGCGTTTGGCTGGACCTGTAGGTTCGTAGTGACCGCATTCATGCGGTTCCGGCAGCGGTGAGGGGTGAGGGACGAGGGGCATCTGAAACGCCCACCGACTGCGTTCGGTGGAGTGGAGCGCCAGGGAAGAATTGCAAATTGGGAATTGCAAATTGCAGATTGAAATCCCCAAGTCTGAAACCTCCGAGTTGGAGACTGCCCCTCTCCGCCCCACTCCCCACTCCCCACTTACCACTCAAATGTTGCCAGCAGCACGTCCACGGCATCTTGCGCCGCGGTCGTCCGATCGCCCGCGCCGGGCCGATCGAGCCCCTGCTCCGCCAACCAGGCCAACGCCTGGGCACTCGCCTCTTCCCCCTCGCCGCTGGCCCCTAACCCCTCGCCCGCCATCTCCCCTTCGCCGCTGAGATCAATCAGCTTCAACGCATTAAAGAAACTCGTTTGGTTGTTTCTCGCCAGCAGCACGTCGGTCGCGTTGACCCGGCCGTCGCGGTCGAAGTCGTAAGGGAAATCGACGGCCGCTGTCTGGAATGCACGGGGGTTGTTGCGTGTCAACAGCAGGTCGGTCGTGGTGACCGTCGCGTCGAGGCTCGAATTGCCCGTCTCGGCCACGCCGTTGCCGAAGTAGAAGACGTCGTCGGCAGCCAGGTTGAGATCGGCCGCCTTGACGGTCACCTCCAGCCACGCGTTGCGAATCGCGCCGTCGGGAAGAACGATTGTCACCCGGTCGGAACCGTCAATGCCTGCACCGAGATGCAGCGTGACGGTCGGCGCGACGTTCAGTTGCGTCCAGCCCGCCGGGTCGTTGTCGTTGCCGGTGTGAAAGGCAAAGTCGTCCGCGGCGGGCGTCACGTCGGGCGGCAGGTTGGCCAAGTCGATCATCAGGCCGTTGATGCCGCGGCTGTAGCTGGTGTAATTGGCAAACGTGGCGCTCTGGCCGGGCAGCAAGGCTTGCTTGTCCAGGGCGACGGCGTTGTCGTCATCTTCGTTTGCGGCCGCGTTGTCACCGTCGAAGGTCGAGTTGTTGTAGAAGATGTGGCGATCGATGATGTCGGCCGGCGTAGTCGACAGGAACTCGAAGGCCCCGATATCGATCCTCCGGGTGGCGTCGCCGTCGCCGTCGGCGACCCGCAGGTAGCCTCGCTGGTCGGTCAGAAGCGGCGGGTCAAAGGCGGGGGCGAACTCCGGGTCGCCCATGTCGATGGCCGGGCTGCCGGGCAACAGGGCGTGCGTCCGGGTCGGTCCGCCATTGTCGGCCAACTCCGACAGCAAGGGGTCCTGGCCCACAATGTTCCCGTTCTCGTCGCCATCGCTCAAACCGCCGCTGGTTCCCGCGTCGCCGATCAGGTTGCGCGAACTAAGCGTATCGACGTTGCCGTACAAGTCATCGGGCTGTGGACTAACGGTGCGCCTAACGTTCCGGGCCACGATCGTGTTGTGAAGCGTGGTGGAGCCGCCAGCAGGGGTATAGATACCACCACCGGGGCCTCCATCGTTACTCTTGTCGGCAGTGTTCTCGGCGATTGTCGAGTTGAGCGCGGAAAGCGTGCCGTAGTTGTAAATCCGCCGCCGACGCTATTTGCCTCATTGCCAGAGATCGTTGAGTTGACCACCGTAGCATGGCCGTTGAGTTGGACGTTAATCCCGCCAGCGATGTAGGGAGTCCGATTGCGGGAAATCGTCGAGTTGCCCACCCAAAGCGTGCCCGTGCCAGAGTTGAAGATCCCGCCGCCTCTTCCGCGGTCTCCACCGTCATTGACGTCGGCAATGTTGTCATCGATTGTCGAGTGATCCACGGAAAGTGTGCCTTCGTTGTGAATCCCGCCGCCGTGGCCATTCGCGGAATTGCCCGAGATCGTCGAATTCTCCACCACAAGGACGCCCGTGCTCGAGTTGCAGATCCCGCCGCCGTGAAGGCCGGCAAAACTGTCAGAAATCGTCGAGTTGACCAGGCCAAGCGTCCCTTGGTTGAGAATGCCGCCACCGCTGCCCGTACTGCTGCTGCCACTGGTGATCGTGAGGTCATGCAACGTAGAGACAGTTTCCGCGTCAGGGACGACGAACACTCGTGACTTTCCGCCCGCGTCAATGGTGACGCCGCTTCCCAGCAGGTCAAGGTTGCTAGTGATCTGCAACTCGCCCAAAGAGAGTCCCATCGTGCCGCCGGCCAGGTGTGGGGCGAAATGGATCTCGTCTTTGTCGGGATCACCGTTCGCCAGCCCCAAGCCCTCGCGAAGGCTGAGGTCGCCTGGACCATAGCCCGCATTGTCTTCGTCCGCCAGCGTTGAAACAACCAGTGTTTCCTCAGCCAGGGTCGTCGCGGAACTCGCAACAGAATAGTCGCCCGTGTTCTGATTCGGCGACTTATCCCGGGTCATCACTTGATAGATGTACGTAGTGTTCGGCGAGAGGTCCGTGTCTTCGTAGACGGGACTGTCCTGCCAGCCACTGTCGTTTCCGCTCGGATTGCCGGACATCTCAGCGAAGTAGTACTCCACGCCGCTGGGATCGCCGACCGTCGTGGCCACCATGCCGATCGACGTGTTTCCGGTTGCGTATGGTTCCAGGGACCAAGAGCTTGGATTGGGTGTTGGGGGCGTGACGTCAGGGTCGGTCGTGGCGGCAACGCTAGTATACCCATGCCCCAGCCCCGCCACGTTGTTGTAGGCGTAAACTCGATAGTAATAATCGGTGTCCGGCAGCAAGTTCGCATCCTGCCACCTCCACCGGCCGCTATCGTCGTACCCGTTTCCCAGTGGTGTAACTTCGAAACCGGCATCGGGGGCGGTGGAGCGATACACCACGTATCCATCAGCGTTATCCACCATCTGCCAACTCAGTTCGACACCGTCGGATCCGGTAGCGTCAATCTGGATGTCGCCTGGAACAGAGACTATCTCTCCCACCCATCCGTAGAAAGCCCGCATCAGGATGGCGCTCTGCTCAACCGCCCACGTGCCGAGATCGCGCGCTAACTTCTCGACCTCGGACGAACTCAACTCCCCACAAGGCCAACCGTCGTTGCGGCGCACCGTGGAGGCCCAACTGGTGTGCGTCGAGCGGCCGACCATTTCGTCGAACCTCTCCGTAGGGAAACCGTCCCCGGCGGTACTGTTGTGGTAATCGCCGTCCTCATCGTCGCTGTCATAGTCGTCCGTGTAATCCGTGGTCTCACGAAACAGGTTTTCCAAATATGAACCTAGACCGCTATGTCCGTAGTAGTCGACCCTGTCCCACAATTCTCGCG
The DNA here is from genome assembly GCA_013202865.1 of Candidatus Nealsoniibacteriota bacterium. Taxonomy (GTDB): domain Bacteria; phylum Planctomycetota; class Planctomycetia; order Pirellulales; family Thermoguttaceae; genus JABMRB01. Next base: position 5,795 of record JABMRB010001106.1, read on the forward strand.
GGCTCGACGTCAAACTCTCGCTCGAAAGCGACCAGCTACCATCAGCCCAGTCCTGAAAAGCCCAGCTTGTCCCGTTAACTCGCGTGTCGAATCTGAAGTACACGCGGTTTCCATAGGCCCTCTCCTCATACTCGTCATCGCAGACAACGTGTTCGTCTCTGTGCACGTGTGCTGGAACGGTTGAGTCTTGAAGCAAGTGCATCGTGCGTCCTAACCACCAGTACGCCATGGGCTGGTGTTGGGTCACCGCTTCCGTCCCGGTGAATCTGTCTTGAGCGGCAGCGGCATAGTAAACCGCATTCTCGTACGGAGTATCGCGGCTATTGTCCGGCGCTGCAGAAAGACCGACAAATAACTCGTTATCATCTCCACCCTGGCAAAAATGTCTGAGCCAGCGAGGAGTCTGGTCGAAGGTCTCATCTTCTTCCTCGACTCCCTCACATATGCTGCGTCCAGTATCGGCGTCGGCGGTATGATCGTCTGTTATATGGTCTTCGTAGTCCAATTCCACGTCAGCGACCCCAAATAGTGCCTTATACAGATTACACGCGTGCGATGCCATGACCACGTGAGTATCTACTTTGTGCGCCACACTGGCAAGATCACTTTCGCTGCCCGCGTCGTCACGGTCATGAGCGTATCCCAACAGGTGGCCGATTTCATGAACGGTGACGTCAACCAGAGTGCCGACGTTTCCGCCGGAAAGGACCAGGTCCGAAAACACGAAGGCGGAATCCCCGTGGTCGCTGTTTCCCGCGTCGGTCTGTTCAGCCAGACCGAAGTAGCTGCCGTACTGTGTGAATGCAGAACCATCGCCGCCGATGTAGACGGTGGAGTATTCGCCCGCCGCCGGCGGCTGCGTGGTGAAGCTGATCCCACAAGCGCCGAAGGCTCCCTCGATGTGCTGGACGAGTCCATCGATAATGATCCCTTCCCGGCCGGCCAACGCGCCGGGCAGACGGAAGCTCGGAACGTCGATCCCTTCGATCACCACCGGACCGTTGTAGGTCACGTCCCGGGCACCGTCGAAATCGAGATAGACAATCTGCCCGGCGAAGCGATCGGCCGACGGGTCGGCCAAATACATCCCGGGCAGCGCCACAAGTTCGGCGCCGATCGAGAGCATCTGGCGATCTTCAAGCGGTTCACAGAGAAGCCGCCGGAAGCGATCCGCGGTCCGGATCTTGGGGCCGTTAGATGCAGCACGACGGACGGATCGATTGCCCCACGTGACAGTGGACAAACGCATGGTATCGCTCCTCCCGGATTAGTAACCTTCGGCTCTTCCGAGAATCGATGCGAGCGCCGCACTTCCCGGCGGGCCGACAATATTCATCAGGTTACTCTGAATGCCCGCCATTGTCAACAATATCGATACCCATTAGTGGACAACACCTAATCACCCCCCGGGAGAGGTGTAGCCGGGGCGGCTCGGCAGTGGATCGACGTCTTCCGTCGGCAGTGGATCGACGTCTTCCGTCGCCAGTGGATCGACGTCTTCCGTCGCCAGTGACACGTCGTCCGCTGGACGCAAGAGCAATTCCGATGGGCGCTGCACCCCACCGAACGCAGTCGGTGGGCGTTTCAGATGACAGCCCCTCGCCCCTCACACCGGCTTCACCGTGGTGACCCAGAGAAACGGCTGGTCCGCTTCGTCGACGCGGACTTCGCTCTTCAGGCCGGCTTGAAAGAGGAGCTTGCGCAAGGCGAGACTGTACGTGGTGCGCGACGCCGGGTGAGAGACGGGCAGCTTGGCTGGTTTGATGCCGTGACGGGCCAGCGCGTTGTGGTCGATCAGCACCGGCAGCTTCAGCCGCTTGCCGATTGCCTCCAGGGCCACGGCCGCGGAGACGCCTTGGATGTTGACGTTGTGGAACTCGAACAGGGCCGGCGCTACGTCGCGACGCGATTTGTCCGACTCCCAGCCGACCGGCCAAATCTTGAGATCCGGCTGCGCACGGACCACGTCCAACTGTACCCGGCCGCCGGCCGCACGTGGAACCAGGCATAAGCCCATCGGGCGTAACACGTAGGCCAGCGAAGTACCGCACGAAAGCGAAAGCAACTCCTCGCCGACATTGTCCTCGCGCAGGGCCGCGGTCGATGCGGCGTCGATTCGCAACGGCACGGTCAACTGACGCGCAATCTTGGCCACTACCGCGTCGCGCGTGACGTCCTTGGTCGAGAAGCCGACCGGCCGGGCAAGGTCCGCTTGGACCTGGATGAGTTGCTCGCTGCTGAGTCCGAACGCCGTCTTCGCCGGCCGCCGATCTTCCGGGCCGTGCCGGGCAAGATCGTCCAGCCAGCGAGCCAACCGCGCCGCGTCGCTACGTCGGAAGCGGCCGCTGGGTAGTAACAGTTCGTCGCGCGAGCGGATCACGCCGGTGACCACGTACAACGGACTGTCGGCCGTGCCGCGGACGGCGATACCCACCTTATCGGACGGCTTGCTGCTACGGATTCGCACGTTGCGGATGCCCGCTTTGCTGAGCGCCTTGCCCCATTCCTGGAACAGCAGCGAGGCCCCCCGGCCGTCGCCGACCAGTTCGAGTTGCACCCGGCCGGCTGCCGAAGCTTCGGCCGCAACGGCCAGTGACCCAGCGGCGGCTGCCAGGACGATCAACATCGGGCGAACTCGCATCGGGCTTTCCTCTTCTCTGCACGGCGTAAATTCGGCACGATCGGGACAGGGCCCCGACGTTGCTCAAATTATAGCACGGCCGGGCAGACGGGGAACGGGAACCTTTCGTGGTGCAGGCCCGCACTATCGGGGGTCCCGGTGTGGTCGGAAAAGGGGGCCTTGATCGTAAGGTTGCCAATTGCTAGCAGCGTCAGCATTTGCCTGACTCATGGAACTCTGCTAATTCCCGGGCGTCCGCCGGGAACGCTCGTTGCCAGCACTGACAGCAATTGGCAACCTTACGATCAAGGCC
>JABMRB010001107.1 GCA_013202865.1 Candidatus Nealsoniibacteriota bacterium
CGAATTGTTCAACTAGCAAATGGGACATTTTTTTCCGAACGGGCCATACCAGGCGTCGTAGTCGCGGCGATAGAGGTAATCGAAGTAGCGTTGCCGGGCCTGGTAGAAGGGCCGCATCCGCTGCTCGCTACGGCGTCGCAGTTGCCCCAGCTCGATCGAGATGTCCTCGATCTGTTTGGCCACTTCCTTGCGCTGGGCGGCTACCGTGACCCAGTCGATCTCTTCCTGCCGAGCGGCCCACTGTTTGTAGGCCGTGCGGTCCTTGGGATGCCAACGAAGGTCGGAGACGACCACGTCGTGCAACGCGCTGATCGCCTCGCGGAAAGCAAGGCTCTGCCGCAATTCGCCCGAGAAAAAGGTCGGCTCGCGGAGCGTGTCCGGGGCAAACGCCATCTGCGTGTCGGCGGCGCTGCTCTGGACGACGCTGTCGCTTCCGTAGGCGTAGCTAAACTCCATCGCGCACCTCCACCGGATGAGTTTCTAGCGGCAGCGGGATTTCCGGATGCGCCGAGTGGATCTTCACCATGGTCTCGATCATGCGGGCTTTGTCGTCGATCGCACAGGTGGCCGACTGCCGGGCAACGAGTTCGGCGACAAACTGTGCCGCTTCCTTACTCCGGTCGGCCTCGCGGTCCAAGAACGCCAGCACGCGGTCCTTCGCCACCCGGCCCTGGTTCACCCTCGACAACACGCTCCTGAAGTACGGCTGAAGTTGGCCGATCCGCTCGAGGTTGCCGCTGGCGTAACGCTCCAGAAAATTCGTGGCAAACATCTGGATCGCGGTCGACGGGTGCTCGCTCAGCTTCAGCAGATACTCCTGGCCCAGTTCCTCCTGGAAGAATTGGGTGATCATCTCGCGGCCGAACTGCTGCACGTCGGGCCGTACGCTGTCGCAAATCGCCACCAGGACCGAAGGGGTCAACTCCTCCTGCGTGAAGCTCTCGCGGAACAGCGTGAAGGCAAAGTCGCGCGAATCGTCCCAGCGGGCGTCGAGCAACCTGACCGCGGCCGCCATCGCCTTGCGCAGCCGCTCGACGTTATCCCGGCACATCTTCCACGACGCCTCGCGAACTGCGAACACGTCGTTGTTGGCCAGCTTGACGATCTCCTCCACGCGCAGCTCCTCCGCCCGCAGGTGCGTCGGCAGGAGCAGCGCGCCGACTCGCTGCGCCGGCGCGGGTCGCGAGTAGAGCAGCTTCAAGACGATCTCGGCAGGGATCGCCCCCAAGTGATCGCGAAAGTCTGCCTCGATCAACTCGGCCGTGTACGTCGGCACGCCTTCCGGTGCGCCGGGAATCAGCAACGCCTCGACCAGCATTTCGGCCAACCGGCCGGCAAACCGGCTGTCGCCGGCGATCAACCGCTGGACGGCCGGGCGGATCCGCTCGCGGACTTCGGCGTGCTCGCTACGCAGCAAGGAGAAGAGCAACTCGATACTTTGCTTGAGCACGTAGTCGGGCAGTTGGCCGATAATCCGCACGCCCACCTCGCGGACCGTGGCGTGCTCGGCGGCCAGCAGCGTCTGAAGCACGTCGTCCGGCGGATGCGCGGCAAGCTCGTCGTGCTCCAGGATCAGTTGGCCGGCAAAGAGTTGGACCTCCGCCAAGGGGTGTTTCAAGAGGTCGCGGATCACGTCCACGCCGATCCGTCGCACCTGCCGAGCGAACACAAGCAGCATCGTGGTCGCCACGTCGGCCGCCACCGCGTCGTCGCCTTCGCCGAGCGATAGGATCGCAGCCGTCAAACGCCCGATCATGACCCGGGCGGCCTGCTCGTCGAGCACGGCCCCGCGGAGCGACTCCCGCGCGAACGCCCGCGTGTCGGCAAACCGGCACGTAACCAACTCCACCACGAAGTCCGCGTCGCGAAAGAACGTCCTGCGATGCACCTGGATCCACTCGTGAGCCTTCGACCGGGCACGCTCCGAGCCGCACGTCGCCAGGGCCAGAACCAGTTCGCGGTCGGGGTGATCCGGATCGTATCGCGAGACGGCCAACTCGAATGCCAGGTCGACGGTCACCTCGTACGGTGCCCTCAAGAGCATCAAGATCGGCTCGATGTCGAGTGCGTCACAAAACTCTTTGCACGCCCGCAGCGCCTTGGCGGCAAACCGATGGACCACCTCGCAACGGCTCTCGTCCAACAGGTGCAACAGGCCTTGGGGCGCCGCTTCCCAGAGCTTGGCAAACGCTTCTTCCCGGGCGGCAGGCTCGGCGTCGCCCGGCTTGTATGGTGGCGTACAGGCGAAGTACCGGTTGCCACCGTCGGCCGCGTAACGGGAACTGGCTCCATAGAGGATCTGGCAGAATGCCCAGTAGGCGCCGTAACGATCCCAGTAGGTATCAACGGACCGGTAGCCCTGCCCCCGTTGATAGCTGGACCAATCGTGGCGGGTCTCCTTCCGCACCGCCCTGGCGTCTTCGTCGGTAAAAGGCAGCAGCACGCCGACCGCCATCGGCACGTAGTCCGCGTCGTTCAAATCACCCAGCCGCTTGAGTGTCCGCCACGTGCGTCGTCGCAGGTAGTACCGGGTTTCGTGTGCAAAAGCTCGCTCGGCATGGGGCCCGATCGTCTTCTTCTGCGGCGGGCGGCGGCCGTAGTAGTAGCCGTGCGAGGTGTTGGCGAACGTGGAACGGGTGGTCTCGAAACGGCGGGCCAATTGCCCGAACACCTCGCCGTCGCGCCGCAATTCGGCCACCTTGAAGACGTGGCGAAGCCACTTGAACCAGCCCGGCTCGAGCGGGGTCGTTCGCAGTACCTCGATCAGTGCCGGGCGGACGTGCTCGTTGTCGATTCGGTAGAGCGTTACCAGGACGTGGCCCTTGCCGCCGTCGGCAAAATACTCCTTCAGCTTCTCCTGGAACAACTCGGCCGGGCCGCTACGGGCCGTGGCGACGAGCGGCTCGGGCAACTGGTCGATCGTCCGGTCGATGATCTCGCGACGCCGGGGGGCGTCGAGCAGTTGCAGGTAGGCCTCGGTGGCCATGCGCTGCACGATCGGCGAACCGTCTTCTCTCGACATCAACTCGCGCAAGGGTTCAATGCTTCGGGCCGACCCGCATCGCGAGAGCGCTGCACAGAGGCAATAGTCGAGCATCGGCTGCTCGGGCGATCGTCCGGAGGATCGGCCGGTTCCGATCAATCCCAGCAGCAGCGGCTCGGCCTGCTTCAGTCCCATTTCACCCGCCCGCCACACGGCCCGCGAGAGCTTCCAACGGCCCGTGCTTTGGTGCCCTTCGGCCAGCCGGCCAAGGACGGCCTGGGCCCTCGGGTCGAGCTCAGCCG
>JABMRB010001108.1 GCA_013202865.1 Candidatus Nealsoniibacteriota bacterium
CAAGGCGTTTTCCGCCTGAAGGCGGTACTACAAACGGAACCCAAACCGTCTGCCCGAAAAGGAGCTTGGCAATGAGAACTCTCTGGAAAACGGTCGTCTTCGCCGCGGTTTTGCTTGCATTCCAGGTCCACCCCGTCGACGCCCAGCAGCGAAGATCGCCTCGCGGGCGGGTGCAGAAGATCGAGATCGTCAAGGAGCATCCCAAGAACTACAACGCCACGGTCGGCGACGTGCTGCAATTTTACGTAGCCTTCGCGGTCGTGCCCGGGCAGATGATCGACGTCGACGACGTCAAGACAAAGGTCACGATCCAGAAGCCCGAGAAACACGCGTCGCTAATCGAAGTCGGCGTCCGCTCGACCTATCCCCCCGGCATGGTCGGCGGCGGCGAAATCAGCGCGTTCTTCTACGCCCGCTCCCCCGGCACAAGCTACATCACCTTCGCCCCAATCCCCGGCCACTCGAAAGAGCCAATCCGCGTGGCGGTTGTGGTGCGGGAGCGGGAGGAGCGGAAACCCAAGGAGTAGGTGTTGGGGGAGGGGGGATTTCGAGGACGGCGTTGGTCGTCCGGCATGTGCAATACAGCCGCGGCGCGACCGAGAACCCGTAGGAGCGTTTGGTCGGGCTGGGCAACTTGATGGGGCGCGAAATCGCCCTAACCCCCCCAGGGGGTGTACGTCAGCCCGCCTTGCCGATTTCGTTGAGAGCCTTTCCTGGCTGTCTTTGCGACCCATGATTGACAACCCTGTCCCGATAGGCCAGACTCAGGGCTGATTCAAATGGCTCTCAGTTATGAGTTGTTGCGGAGTAGTTGGGACGGCGTTCGGTCACTGACGAGCAAATCCTCGGCCTTCAGGAACTGTGGATTGTGATTGGTTCCTAATAGGGAAAGGTCGTTATCATACACATGAAGCGGTTTGCGGCGATAGACCTTTTTGCGGGTGCTGGCGGAATGAGTCTTGGGGCGGTACGCGCGGGCATGCGTGTTGCGTTGGCGGTCGAGCGCGATCCGAATGCGGCAAGGACGTATGCCGCAAACCATCGTGGCACAGCGGTCTTCAGCAACGATATTCGAAGACTCACTCCCCGCAGGATTCGGGCCGTTGGCAGCAAGGGGCGTACGAAGATCGTCTTTGGGGGCCCTCCATGTCAGGGCTTCTCCTACTCGAACGTTAGGACGCGGTCTGCCGAGAACGCCGACAACTGGCTCTTCCTGGAGTTCATTCGGGTCGTTCGGTTGTGGAAACCTGATTGGGTTGTGTTCGAGAACGTCAAGGGGATTGCAGACACAGCCGGAGGTGTCTTCGTGGATCATGTAGTCGAGCAACTCGAAGAACTCGGATATGCGATGGCCCATGGCCTCTTGAATGCCAAGGATTTCGGTGTTCCCCAGGATCGCGCCCGCTTCTTCTTGATCGGATGCCGGACGGGCATTCGGCCGAGGCTTCCAAGACCCTCTCGCAGGAAATCCCCAACAGTCGCCCAGGCGATTTCTGATCTTCCCGTGCTCGACAACGGCGCGTCTGTCTCCTGGATTCCGTACGGTGACGCTCTGCCTTCATACTACGCCCGCCGTTTGAGGAATGGGAAAGGCAAGTGCCCCAACCACCTTGTTACGCGAAACTGCGAACTTGTGATTCGCCGGTATTCTCACATACCGCCGGGAGGGAACTGGGAGAACATCCCGGCTCGGCTCATGCGCAACTATGCCGACCGCATGCGATGCCATACAGGGATTTACCATCGCCTGCGAGCCAACAGGCGATCCGTCGTCATCGGCAATTTTCGGAAGAACATGCTCATTCACCCCACACAGGATCGCGGATTGTCGGTCCGCGAAGCGGCGAGAATCCAGTCGTTTCCGGACGACTATGAGTTCCACGGGTCGATCGGCTTCCAGCAGCAGCAGGTTGGCAACGCGGTTCCGCCGCTGCTTGCGGAAGCCGTATTCAAGGCCATAATTGCCGCTGCCAACTGAGTGTCATCGAAGAATCAGGGTCAGCCATGCCAGGAACCCCGACGAGTCTTATCAACCTTCGAGATTGGTTCGTTAAGCGCCGCCCGGGTTCGTTTCCGGGTTCTGGAGATCGTAACTATGTGAGTCAGTACAAGAACCTTGAAGACTATCTCTTCCAAGATATTCATCCTGAAGTCGAGAAGCTCGCGATGACCGTCGATGGTGGATATCTAACTGACCATGGACCTGAGCACATACGGACTGTGATTGACCGGGCGTCGCAGATGATTGGAGATCCTAAGGATCGTCTAAGCCCTTACGAAGTCTATGTTCTCCTGGTCGCAATCCATCTTCACGATTTGGGGAACATCTTTGGCCGGGTGAGTCATGAACGGAGACTCGCGGAGATCATGTCGCACATTGGAACTCGCCTCGGCAACGAAGTCATAGAACTGAAGACTATCCGCCGAATTGCTGAGGCACACGGCGGCAAGGATTCAGACGGCACGAATGCAGATACAATCGGCACCCTTCAGCCGGAAGAACCCTTTCGTAGCGAGGCCGTGCGGATGCAGCTTCTCGCCGCGATCCTGCGTTTCGCGGACGAACTCGCGGACGATACCGACCGAGCATCGAGACTGGCGCTGGAACTTGACAGGATTCCCACGGAGGCAAGAATCTACCACCAGTACGCCAAACAGCTTCACTCCGTGAGAGTCCTCCGCGACTCTGGCTCCATTGACTTGCGGTTTACGCTTGACAGCGACGTTGCCTGCCGTACATTCGAGAAGGATGGTGGATCACAGTACTTGCTCGACGAAGTCTACTGCCGTACTATGAAGATGCATGTCGAGCGCATTTACTGCACTCGTTTCATGCACGATGTTGTGCGGCTTGACGCGATCAACGTCCGGATTCGGGTATTTCGGAGTGCCACGGACACCACGCCGCTAGAGGACATCAAGTATTCACTTCGTGAGTCGGGGTATCCGAATATGCCGCTTGAGATATCGCTAGTGGTGGATGATCTGAAGTGGAGCGGAGAGGGTCTCAAACGCCGACTTGAGGGAGCGAGGGAGGAATCACACGATGGCCAGTAACGAACAGCCCAATCCATTCAGGGTCCGGTCGCCTGAGAAGCTTGGCGCCGAAGATGCCGTTCACCTTTTCGTGAACGTCTTTACCGACTTCTACAAGATCAAGGACCCCGGACACTCATTTCTCAATGGTCCGAGAGGGTCGGGCAAGAGCATGATGTTCCGATACCTGCAGCCCGATTGCCAATGTGTGGCTACTAGCCGAGAGTTGCATAAGATCGATTACTTCTCGGTCTACGTGCCATTGAAGAACACCTCGTTGAACATCAGCGAACTGGAGCGTATTGACGACCGGCATGGCTCAACGTACATCAATGAGCACCTGATGTCGCTGTTCTTTGCAGTGGAGGCAATCGCAGCCGTGACAAAGGCGATTCCCTTGGCCTCGGCGGAGCGCCTTGGCGCCCCTGAGGATCGTCGTGCTTTCCTGCACGGTTTTAACCGGCTCCTGCTGCTGATGGGGGTTACTGAAGAGCTGCCGCTGGACGGCGATCCTGAAACCCATTCATGGGTTGGGAGCGTCAGGGACATGTGTGATAAGTTCTATGGGCAGGCACTTCAGTACGTCCGACGGCTGGCGTTTTCGCGTGACCTTCTTGCATATGAGGGCCCGCTCTTGGGATACATGGATTTCCTTTTCCCTTTACTGAGACTGATTCGCTCGCTCTCTTTCTTGCCCGATGGCCCGATCTTCCTTCTAATTGACGATGCGGACAAGCTTTCCTTGACTCAAACCAAGGTTCTGAATTCATGGGTGTCGTCCCGAACTAGTGACGAGGCCAGCATAAAGGTCTCTACACAAATGCAATACAAGACTCTCCGTACAACGGCGAGTACCAAAGTCGACTCGACGCACGATTTCTCTGAGGTGAATATCTCTGACATATATACTTCCTCTAAGAGCAAGTATCTCAACCGCGTCCGAGAGATTGTGCAGAAGAGGTTGCGGAAGTACGGAGTCTGTAACAGCAACGGTGATACACCTTCCGCCGAGGAGTTCTTCCCTGGGTATGCCAAACAAGAGGAGGAGATTGAGAAGATTAAGGAAGAGCTTCGGTCCAACTTCGAGACCGAAGGAAGGGGATTCCGGGCGAGCGACGATGTCGTGCGCTACGCGCGTCCCATCTACATGACTCGCTTGGCTGGACAACGGAAGGCGTCATCGAAATACTTGTATGCTGGCTTTGAACAACTTGCGCATATTTCGTCCGGTATCGTTCGGTACTTCCTCGAACCTGCGGCACACATGTTTAGCACAGTTCAGGCTGAAGCCCCTGACGCGATTATTACCGAGATTCCGCCGACCGTTCAGGATGAAATGGTTTTTTCCGATTCAAACAACTTTCGGTTCGGAGAACTCGAGAAGATTCGGGACGATGAAGAGACTCCTCCAGAGGAACTGGAAGTCATCGAGAAGTTGGGAAACCTGATCGAAGTGTTGGGCGGTGTCTTTCGTCAATGCCTCTTGACTGAAAGCAGGGCGGAACGCCGAGTCTTCTCGATTGCTTTGTACGACGAACCGGACAGTGAACTGCGAGATATTCTGCGGCTCGGCGTTCGTTGCGGATACTTCCATCGATCAACGATCGGCAAGAAGGATGGAACCGGCCGAACGCGCCTGTATATCCTTAGCCGTCGACTCGCTCCGACCTTCAAGCTGGATCCAAACGGCTTCGTCGGCTACCTTTGGCTAAGTTCCAGCAAGCTCAAGGAGGCAATTCATCGGCCGAACACGTTGCTAAATCGCGTTCGGAAGCGCGGTGTTGATGATTTGTCTAATGTTGACCAGCTAACACTTTTTGACTGAGAGTCCACCGATGGCTGTTCAAAGAATTGCGCTATCGAGCTTGGGGCAGATTGTCGGTCAACCGATCGATGTGTTCGTCTGCTGTGGGAGCTTTGAGAGTCGTTCGCTGTCTGTGGCATCGGCAATTGAACCTGCGAGTGTGCGAAAGGCCATTATCGGAGAGCATGTCAACCTCCACCGGCATGTTGCTGAGAACACTGCGAAGCTGATGCAGCGTTTCGAGGGGAAATCGCTTGCACTCGGACTAAACTCGGCTTCGCCAATCGAATCGGCAGACAACATTGCTGATGCTCTAGAGACGTGTCGTAGTGATTCCCACCAGAGGGTGCTAGTCGATGTCACAACGTTCACTCACGAGTCACTGTTAATCCTTGCCGAATTGCTGGGTACGGTATTCTCGGGAGAAGACGACGTGCTGTTCGTCTACACTATCGCTGATAAGTATGCGCCCAGTCTTCCAGACGAGGAGAAATGGCTCAGTAAGGGAATCAAAGGCATCCGCTCTGTGTTGGGATTTCCCGGAAGCGTGTTACCAGGGCGTGGGATACACTTGATTCTCTTGCACGGATTGGAACCGGAACGCTCAGTATCTTTGATAGCTGACTACGAACCGGAGTTTCTCTCTCTGGGAGGCTCGGACGAAGCGTCTACACTAGCTGACAAGGACCTTCTCGCCGCAAACAGGCGAGTACACCGAGAGGTACTGACGGTCGCAAAGAACACCGTGGATCTGGAGGAGTTCCCGTTCCTTGCGAATGATCCGGAAGAGTCATGCCAAGCCATACAGGAACGGGCGCGACAGCGGGACGATCTGAGTGTTATTGTCGCACCAATGAATACCAAACTGTCAGCACTAGGTGCGGGCCTCGCCGCGCGAGACAATCCGGCAATACAGATATGCTACGTGCAACCTGTCACGTACAACTACGAGAGCTACTCAGAGCCAAGCGATATGTGTTATCTGTTTCGTATGCCGGGGTTCTTCTGCAGAAGTAGTGCAGGGTCGGGGTCAACTCCTGACTCTTGATACGTTCTTGGCTAGGGCCTTCAGTCGGCGCAACAGGGCACGATCGCTGTTAGATTCTTCCTCCAGATGTTCGGGGGCGCAACCATCGTCGCCACCGCCGTCATTCCCCCGCCAACGCCCGAACGTGAGCAGCCGTTCCCTTCGCCAACCCCTCAAGACTATATCCGCCTTCGAGCGTGGAAACCAACCGGCCCTTGGCGTGGCGGGCGGCAATGTCTTTCATGATGCCGGTCAACTCCGTGAAGTCGGCGTCGGTCAGACGTAGCGAGCCGAGTGGGTCGTCGATGCGGGAGTCGAAACCGGCTGAGATGATGACGAACTCCGGCTTGAACTTCTCGGCGGCGGGGATGAGATGGTCGCGAAATGCGCCGACGATCTCCTTGCGCCCGGAACCGGCCGGGACGGGGAAGTTCATGGTTGTGCCGAGCCCGGGGCCTTTGCCGGTTTCTTCTCGTCGGCCGGTGCCCGGGTAGAGCGGCCATTGGTGGGTGCTGAAGAAGAGTACGGAGCCGTCTTCGTAGAAGATGTCTTGCGTGCCGTTGCCGTGGTGGACGTCCCAATCGGCGATCAGCACCTTGGAGATCTTGTGTTTGCGCTGGGCGTATCGTGCGGCAATCGCGGCGTTGTTGAACACGCAGAAGCCCATCCCCTGCCCGGGCCGCGCATGGTGACCGGGCGGGCGGACCGCACAGAAGGCGTTCTGCACGCGGCCGGCCATCACCTCGTCGACGGCCGTGATCGTCCCGCCGGCTGCCAGCAGGGCCGCGTCGAAACTTTGCCGCGAAACGTTCGTATCACCGGTCGAGAGCATCCCGGCCCCCGATTCGATGTCCCGCTTGGCCAGATCGTAGTATCGCTGCGTGTGGCACAGGAGGATTTCGTCCTTGGTGGCCGCACGCGGTTTGAGCAGGACCAGCTCGACGCCCAGGTTCTTCGGCCGCAACGCTTCGATAATTGCGTCCAGCCGCCGGGGCGATTCGGGATGGCCCGGCCCGGTCTGATGGTCTTTGTACTCGGGCGAGTAGACCAACGCGGTCGGCAGGCGTTTTTCGGCGTGATCGTCTTCTGGCATCGGAACCTCTGCGGTGGAAATGGCCCACGGATTGTATCAGATCCTGCAACCGTTTGAAATCATCTGCCTCACAGGGTACACTGCCGGGATTGATCCGCGAACCTGCACCACCCCGAAGGAGCCCGGAAAAATGTCGTCAACTGCCAAGAAGGTTGTAGATCGGCGTACATTCGTAGTCTCCGCGGCGGCGGCCGTCACTGCTGCGAAGACGCGGCCCAGTGGTGCCGCGACGAGTGGTGCCGCGACGGCCGATTCCCGGAAATACCGCGTCGGCGTGATCGGCCACACCGGCCGCGGTAACTACGGCCACGGCATGGATCGCGTCTGGCTCGACGTGCCGGGGGCCCAGATCGTGGGCGTGGCCGACGCCGACCCGAAAGGACTGGCCGCAGCGGTCAAACGGCTGGGGGGGCCTAAGGGTTTCGCCGACTACCGCCGAATGCTCGACGAGACGAAGCCGGAACTGGTGACGATCTGTCCGCGGTGGCTCGACCAGCATCGCGACATGGTCGTCGCGGCGGCCGAGCGGGGCGTGCGGGGGATCTACCAGGAGAAGCCCATGAGTCGCACGCTGGCCGAGGCCGACGAGATGATCGCCGCCTGCGAGAAACACAACGTCAAGGCGGCCATGGCCCATCAGACCCGCTACAGCCAGAAATTGCCCGTGATTCGGGAGATGATCCGCTCGGGCCGGCTCGGCCGGATCCTCGAGTTTCGCGCCCGGGGTAAGGATGACCATCGCGGCGGCGGCGAGGACCTCTGGGTGCTCGGTACACATGTATTGAACCTGATGACCCACTTCGCGGGCGACCCTAAGACGTGCTACGGCACCGTGTGGCAGGACGGTCGGCCGATCCGAGCAGACGACGTCAAGCCGGGCCCCGAGGGGATCGGACCGCTGGCCGGCGACGAGGTCCATGCGACCTATCGGTTTGCCGGCAAGGTGAGCGGCACCTTCGATTCGATCCGTAACGGGCGTGGCGATTCGACCCGGTTCGGACTGCGGATCTTCGGCTCCGAGGGCGTGCTGCATTTGTACGAGACGGGTCATTTGCCGTCGGTGCATTTCCTGGCCGACTCGTCCTGGTCGCCGGGCCGCACGGGCAAGCGGTGGGTTGCGGTCAGCTCAGCCGGGCCCGACAAGCCGGAGCCGCTTCGCAACGAGGGCCTGCACGGCGGCAACGTGCTGGCGGTGCGCGACCTGATCGCCGCGGTCGAAGAGGACCGGCAGCCAATGTCGAGCATCTACGAAGCCCGGACCGCGACGGAGATGATCGTGGCCGTGTTTGAATCGCAGCGGACCGGTGGCCCGGTGGAGTTTCCGCTTCAGAATCGGGAGAACCCGTTGGCGATGTTGAAGTGACGGGGTTGAAGCAGTGGGGTGATGGGAAATGCGAGGAGTGCGAAGCCGCAAGCGGCTGGGTGTCTTATGTCTGAACGACCACGCTTTTTGTTTGTTACGTGCCAGATCGGTGCCGAACGGGCCGTGAAGGGGGAACTTGCCCGGGAGTGGCCCGAATTTCGGCCCGCGTTCTCGCGGCCGGGGTTCCTTACGTTCAAGTTGCCCGAGAATCACCATCTCTACGGCGATTTCGACCTACGGTCGGTGTTCGCCCGATCGTACGGGTTCTCGCTGGGTACCGCGCAAGGCGACACGGTCGACACACTGGCCCGCAACGCCTGGGAAATGGTTGCAGGGCGATCGCTGCAGCGAATCCACGTCTGGCAACGCGATCCGGGCGCACCGGGTGAAAGCGACGATACCGCTTCGTTGATCGGCAATGTCGAGGAGGCCCGAGCCGCGATCCGGCGTCACTGCCCCCGGGCGGACATGCTGGACGCCGACGTCGACGATCCGCGTCAGCCGGTCCCGTGCGGCGAGTTCGTCATGGACTGCATCCTGGTCGATCCCGAGCGGTGGTGCGTCGGCTTTCATCGGGCCAAGGCGGTTCCGTCGCAGTGGCCCGGTGGGATCATGCCGTTGGAATTGCCGCCACAGTCCGTCTCCCGGGCGTGGCTGAAGATGGAGGAAGCACTGCGTTGGTCCGAGTTTCCGATCGCCAAGGGTGCCCGTTGGGCGGAGATCGGCAGCGCGCCGGGTGGTTCCAGCCAGGCTTTGTTGCAGCGCGGCATGGAGGTCGTCGGTATCGACCCGGCCGAGATGGACGCGGCCGTGCTTGCCCATCCACAATTCACGCACATCCGTCGTCGTGCGATCGCGGTCCGGCGCCGTCAGTTCCGCAAGATCCGCTGGCTGGCGGCCGACATGATCGTGGCCCCCGGCTGCACGCTCGACGCGGTGGAGGAGATCGTCACCCACCGCGAGGTGAACATTCGCGGTCTGCTGCTGACGTTGAAGCTGTCCGACTGGAAGCTGGCCGACGAGTTGCCCCAGTACATTGCCAGGGTCCGTGGCTGGGGCTACAATGTGGTAAGTGGGCGTCAACTCGTCCACAATCGGCAAGAGGTGTGCGTGGCGGCACAACAGCAACCATTTCGCCGAAAGCCAACCTCACGGAGGGCGGGGGGGTAGGCGGACGCACCTTACCTATATTCCCTAGTACATTTCTTCCCGAAATCTTATCCGTAGTTTCCCAAATCTCCAAGCGAGACAGTCTTTGTGACTCAAGCAATGGGGAAACTTTCGCCGATCCTCCGCGTATGGCCGGTCGGCAGTGTTTACCACGAGGAAGATGACCGGTCCACGGCCTTGCCCGTGAAGTATTCAACCTTCCCCCGTGTTGCGTCCGGTCGCAGTGTCCCGGCGCCTCGGCAAGTATACACCGCAAGAATCGGCCCCATCGCAAACACCCGGACGGTCGTGCAGCCTATCGCGGGGCACGATTGAGAGTCGTTTGTCGGGGGGTACGACTGGAGACGCACAATGACCGCAGGTTGCCCCTTGCTGTTTCCCCCCTCTCGCGTCGCGGTGTCTTGCTTGTTGTCGTGCCTGTTTGTGGCAACCCTCATCTGCGGTGGCGTTGCGGCCGCCGAGTCCCAGCAGCCGGCCGGGCCGAGCCTCGGTGAGCCGGCGGAGGATCAACCGCAAGAGGAGCTCAAGCTGGACTCGACCGACCCGTCTACTGCCGACCCGTCTACCGACGAGTCGGCCTCGACCGAGCAGTCGCCCCCTGACGAGGACGCGGAGGCGGCGCCGGAGAAAGAGCCCGAGGCGGTCGGCGAGCGGTTGGCGGCCGGCATGGTCGAGCTGTTGCAGAAGGAAATCTTCGAGGGTTTGAAGAAGCGGAACATCTATACGAAGTTCGCACGCTTCAAGAGCTACGCCGGCGGAATGCTCAACGCCACGGCCCGCTCCAGGGGTTCCGAGTTGACGGGCAACTGCCGGCTGCGGTGGTACGACCACCTGCTGCGCAATCCGTTGAAGGCGCCGGCCGAGGCGGAGGCGTTCACCCGCCAACTCCACGAGGCCGTGTTGGACGATCATCGCGGGCTGGACAAGACGTTGGCAATTGTCGCAGCGAAGCTCGATCTGAACCCTCGGCAGTTGCGCGATTTCCCCGAGGTGACGTCCCCCGAGCAGGCGTTGGAGGTCGTCCGGCAAGGCCTGACCGACGCCCAGCTTGCGTACTGTGCGGCGCTGGCCGGGATGAGCAAGAGCGAGATCGGCGACCTGTCGCGGAACCTCTATCCGATCCTCACTGCCCAATGCCGCACGGGCCACACGCTGCAAAGCCGTGGCATCGGACGCCGGTTGTGCGACCTGATGGAGTTGAAGCTCGATCGCAACGCCATGCACGACGCCGCCGAGGCCCTGGTGCCGATCACCGATCCGCAGTTGCTCGAGCAACTCCGCTCGCTGCCGGACGATGCTACGGCAACCGTCGAGGGCGTAACGGGTACGATGGTCCGCCGGATCGACACGTCCGGCGGCGGGATCGTCATCGGCGGCAAGGGGAAGAACGTCTATCAGCTCGACCAGATGCCGGGCGTCAACGTGGTGATCGATCTCGGCGGCGACGACGTCTACTACGAGGGGACCGTCTCGCTGCGGCGGCCCGTGCTGATCGTCATCGACCTCGACGGCAACGACGCCTACGAAGGCCGGAAGCCGGGCGTGCAGGGCGCGGCCTCGATGGGTGTCTCGATGTTGTTGGACTTCGCCGGCGACG
>JABMRB010001109.1 GCA_013202865.1 Candidatus Nealsoniibacteriota bacterium
CCCCTAACCCCTCGACTGCTACCACCAAATTCCCTTCGCCCAACCGCAACGCCGTCTCTACCGCCTCAGCCAGCCGGCTGCGAACCTTTGGTCCCGCGATCAGCCGGTCGATTACCGCTTCGATGTTGTGCCGCATCTGCCGATCCAGCCGCAGATCGTCGGTCAGCCGGACGATCGTCCCATCGACGCGCGCGCGGACGAAACCCTGCTTCAAGAGGTCCTCGAACAGGTCTCGATATTCTCCCTTCTGGCCGCGGATCAACGGGGCCAATACCGAGTACGGTGTGCCTTCAGGCAGGGCGAGGATCTGCTGGAGAATCTGCTCGCGGGTCTGCGCGGTAATCGGCCGGCTGCACTCGGGGCAATTTCCCCGGCCGACTCGTGCGTAAAGCACGCGAAGGTAGTCGTAGATTTCCGTGATCGTGCCCACAGTCGAGCGGGGGCTTTGACCGCCTGCTTTTTGGGAGATCGAGATCGAGGGACTGATTCCGGCGATCAGGTCGACGTCCGGCTTGGGCATCTGGCCGAGAAACTGCCGGGCAAAGCTGGAAAGGCTCTCGACGTAACGCCGCTGCCCTTCGGCAAAGAGCGTGTCGAAGGCGAGCGAACTCTTGCCCGAGCCGCTTACGCCCGTCAGGCAGATCAACTGATTGCGGGGCAAGACCATACCGACATCGCGGAGGTTATGCTCTCGGGCACCCTTAATGACAATATCGGAAGCGGCCATGGAGACTTTGGCGGATGGCGTGGCGGTTGCAGGCAAACCCTGTATTGTATTGCCAATGGAGAAGGTGCCACAAGGAGCAGAACGGGGAAAACATGGGCGAGTTTTCTGATTGGGGCCTCAATAAGGTCGCCCCGGAGTGCGCATTTCGCCTATTTGTCCGGGGCATCGCTTCAGCGACCCCATAGGCCGCTTGCGGCTTAGCAATGCGTTGCGAAAAACTGCTAAGCCGCAAGCGGCTGCTGCTGAATCGACCCCCCCGTTAGTTGGTAACCACTGCCACTCGGAGCCAACACCTCCCCAGCAAACTCTACCCACTTACCCCCCCTTGCGCAACATACGCAATCCGCAATCGGGGCTAATGCCGCCCGCATATTTAGCCGATTCGTAAAAGGCAGGATAATCGGCAAAGTCAACCAGGCTGCGCAATTCGCTGCAAACGGTAAAGTCGAAAAGGGAGGGCAACTATGCTGCCCAAGAATGCCGCTGGTGTCTGTTACGTCTGTTTCGCAATTCTGATGGTCTGCTCGCTGGTGTTGTCCGGCGCCGGCGTGGCAGCCGAAGCCGAACCGGCAGAGCAGATCGAGCCGGGGCTGATCGTCGATCCGCCGATGGAACCGATTCCGCCGGAAGGCACGCCGGCGGAAGACACTCCGGCAGGAACCCGTGCCGAGAGCGGAAGCGGCGAGTATCTCGACCTGCTCCAGTCCGATGCCGATCTCTACCCCGACTTGGCGGAAGGCGAGGTTTGCGGCGAGAGTTGCGACGACATCGTTTACTTCGAGCAGCCCAACTGCGGCCCTCCCGGTGAGTATTGGTTCCGCGGAGACTACCTGTTGATGTGGACCAAGGGCAGCTACTTGCCGCCGCTGGTCACCACCGGCCCACTGCCGTCGACCGTCCTGTTCGGCGACCGCAAGATCAATCAATCGGGCCGGTCGAGTTTCCGCGCGACGATCGGCTGGTGGATCGATTCGTGTCACGACATCGCCATGGAGGGCGATTACCTCGACTCCAGCCGCAAGTTAACCAGCTACAAGAGCATCTCGGCCGGAGACCCCGTGCTAGCCCGGCCCTACTACGACACGTTCAACGATCTCCAAGGGGCCCAGGCGATTGCCGTACCCGGCCTGGCCGTCGGGTGCGTCGACATCAGGGCGTCCGACTTCTACGAGTCGGCCGGTGCCCGCATGCGATACAACCTCGCCTGGCTAGAGGCCTGCGGTGAGGTGGCTTGCGGCGGAATGGGTTGCGGCGAAATGGGTTGCGGCGAAATGGGTTGCGGCGAAATGGGTTGCGGTGAAACGGTACGTGGGTTCGGCGGTTTCGACAAACGCACCTTCCGGCTCGATTTTATCGCCGGGTATCGCTATCACCGGCTCAACGACAACGTTTCGATCCGCGAGGACATCGTCTCGACCGGGGTCGGCGGGCCCGTCATTCCCGGCACGATGTTCAACGTTCGCGACACGTTCCGTGCCGGCAACGAGTTCAACGGCGGCGAGATCGGCCTGATTACCGAATACACCCGCGGCCGCTGGTCGATCGAACTGCTCGCTAAGATGGCCCTGGGTGTGAACCACCAGTACGTGCGGATCGACGGCAACACGACGATCACGACGCCGACGGACCCGTTGGTCACGGCCACTCACCAGGGAGGCCTGTACGCCCTGCGAACGAACATGGGCTGGCACTCGAAGAACGAATTCACGGTGATCCCGCAGCTCGGTGCGGAACTCGGGTACCAGGTGACGGGCGGGCTACGGCTCTACGCCGGCTACCATATCCTCTACTGGGCCGACGTCTTGCGGTCGGCCGACCAGATCAACCAATCGATCGATCCGCGCAACATCCCGCCGGTACTCGCCGGCGCCGGCCCCGATCCCACCTTCGCCTTCGAGTCCTCCAACTTCTGGGCCCAAGGCCTCACGGCCGGGTTCGAGATTCGCTACTGAGAAAGAGCGTGCTCCTTTCTTCGCGCATCGTTGGACGAAGGAGGCCCGGGACACGTAATGTAACGCCCCCTCGGCGGAAGGGCGTTTTCGACGGATTCCCAACGATCATCGGCCACTTTTCTCAGCCGAAACAAGCTAGCCTGCTCCTTCTCTCGCCTTTTGGGAGGCACCGTCGTGCTGCGCAATAGCGACATGTTTTTGCGCAAGATTGATATGCGGGGGGGGGTTGACGTACGCCTAAGAAAAGAGCATACTACACCTACATGTATTTGCGGGTTCGGGATCTTGTGTCGGTACACAGTTCGATCCCGCAGCGCCACGCCCCCCGCAGTGAGGCAGCGTTCTTTGAGGACAAGCCGAGGTGAGTCGCAACGCGAGAACCGTTGCGCGCCGTCGGCATGCTATTGATCCTCACCCGGCCCGTTGTTGGAGCCGGATGCCACGAATACTATTTGTGCAGAGTTTGGTTGCGTTCACATTCCGTTTTATTGGAGAAGGAGAAGAGGTCATGAATTTACGAAGCATTCTTTTCGTCGCAATGATTGCCGTGATGGTTGCCGCCGTTGGCAGCCCTGCTCGGGCAGGGCTGGCGATTGCCGAGAATCTGTTGGTGTTTGTGGACGCCCAGGACCTGACGCCGGGCGCGATGGGCGACTGGACAAACCAGGGGACGCTTGAAGGAGTCTTTGCGGCCTTCGGCGATTCGCAGGTGACGACGGTCGACGACGGCAGCATTAGTGCTACGGCCGTGACACTGAACGGCGGAGACTACTTCAATGGACCGTTGACGCCGGCGGGCGTCGAGGGCGACGGTACCCGTTCGATCGAAATGTGGGTCTACAACCCGGACATTCCGGCCGAAGAAACCGTGGTGGCCTGGGGGCGCCGGAATACCGGCGACGGGACCAACTTGAGCTTCAATTACGGGAACCACGGCACCTGGGGTGCCGTGGGACACTGGGGCGGCCCGGACATGGGATGGTCGGATCCCCACGCGCCCGCACCGGCCGCCAGCACCTGGCACCATCTGGCCTACACCTACGACGGCGCCACAGTGAAACTCTACGTCGACGGCCAGCCGAACACTGCGAGAGACCTGGCATTGAACACGAATTCCACAGATACGCTGATGTTCAAGATCGGCACCCAGAACAACAACGACGCCGGAGACCCGTCCGGCCACTATTTCACCGGTTCAATCGGCCAGGTTCGCATTCACGACGGCGCCCTCACGGCATCCGAGGTGCTGAATAACTTTAACGCAGGAATCACGGCCAGCCTCACCGCCGGTACGCTCACCAGCCAGGCCAGCGCCAACTGGAACCTCGCGTCCACCTGGGATCCGAATTTGGTCCCCACGCTGGAATATGACGTGGTCGTCGACGGCGAAGCCGTCACGGTGAATTCGGCGGAAGTGGGTGCGTCACTGACGATCACCGGCGGCTCCGTCGCGGTGACGACCAGCATCCTGACGATCGGCGGCACGGTCGACGCGTCGGGCGGCCTGCTTAGCGTAGCCAACGGCGCCAGCCTGACCGCGGGCAAGCTCGCAACCGCCGGGCTCTCCGCTGCGGTCGGGTCGGTCATCAACGTCGGCAAGGAACTCAACGTGAACTCCACGTTCGTCGTGACCGGTGTGAATCTGAACGTCGCGACCGCCAAGACCATTCTCGCCCCGGGCGGCACGCTGACCAACACCGGCAACCTCTCGATGGGCGCCCTTACCGCCGCCGGCGGCAGCCTCAATCTGAACGGCAGCACGCTGACGGTCGGCACACTCAACGTCGAATCCAACATGAACATGGGCGCCGACTTGCTGGCCGTCACCGATACGCTCAACGCGATCGGCGGTACGCTGACGGTGAACAATGCGGTGACGCCTCAGATCTTGGCGTATAAGGGCGGTTCCATGGCCGGCGTGCAAGTGGTGCCCACCGTTGGGTACGAAGTGGAGAACGGGACCGTCACCGATACCCTGAGTGCCCCCGTTCCGCTGGTTGTTACCAAGGGAACGGGCGAGTTGACGGGCACAAATACCTATTCAGGCAAGACGACGATCAGCGGCGGAGCCACGCTGAAAGTAGCCGACCTGGACACCAACATCGGTGCCGGATACCTCGAGTTCGACAACGGCTACCTGGCCACCAGCGGCACGATCTCCCGGAAGATCGGGACCGCCGACGGGCAGATTTCCTTTCCGGGCAACTTCGGGTTTTCTGCAGACGGTGGTGATCTGAGCGTGACCCTGGCCCGCAACGACGGAGCGGACTCGCCGCTGGACTGGAACGATCCGCTCAACGGTTTCGGTGGCAAGACGCTTCTGGTCAACAATCTCGGTTCCCATACGGTCGAGATTACCAACGACATCAACATGGACGGAAATAGGACGTTCAATTTCGGCGGCCCGAGAGGAATTGCCGACGTGGGCCTGATACTGTCCGGCAACCTGAGCGGTGGAAATATCAGAGTCGATGAACACCGAAACGGGAACGATTACGGCGTCTTCTGGCTCGCCGGAGAGGACCTTTCCGGCGTTGGGGCCTATAGGCTGCGTACCGCCGGTATCGTCCGGTTCGTCAACAAGGATACTGGTCTGACCAACCTGCCCGACCAGCCTGCCTTTGGCGAACTCTACTTCTCCCAGATCGAAACCAACGGGTCGTTCCAGCTCAGAGGCAACCAAGATCTGGGCAATACAACCGCGGGCTATATCTGCCTGAACTGGGGCAGTGGATTCTCCGCCTACGGTAACGACGATCTCACGATCGAGTTGATCGGCGACTTGGAGACAGACCCATTTAGCCTCACGCTTCACTCGTACCCTTCGGGCTTCGGCGAAATGGTTCTCAACAGCGCCTATTCTAACCGCGTCGTCACGATCCAGGGTGACGTTGTGAAGGGCGACAACGACGACGCCAATAGGGGAAACTGGCCGATCCGAGTCGTCAATAATCCCGACAGCGACGATGACTATGCCCGGCTCGATGGCAACTGGACCATGGAGAGCATGCGGATCCACGGTGACGGCAGCGGCGGCATCTTGGAACTTGTCGCTGGAAACACGATCACCACCGACAACACGTCAGGCCAGACCGGCCAATTCACCATCCAGGCGACGGCCGAGTTCCGCCTCAACGGTACGCTCGACATGACCAACGGCGGCAATGTGGTCGTCGAAGGCAACAGCAGGCTCGGCGGCAGCGGGACGGTGATCGTACCCGGGGTCAATATGATCGACGTGCAGGGCAATAGCGGCGTCGCGCCGGGCGACGGCGTCGGCACGCTGACCGTCCAAGGCGGCGGTACACTGCAGATGGACGACAACTCGATCTACGAGTGGGAAGTCGGACAGCCCGGCGAAACCGACCTCGTCAATATCGTCGGCGGTCTGCTCGACCTGGATAACTTCAGGCTGAGAATCTTGGACGCGGGTGGTTTCGTCAAGAACAACACGGATCAACTGCCCGTGTTCACCTACGGCGGCGGAACCTCGCTGGAACTGCAACTCGAGACCGTCCAGTTCGACACCGACGAGTTAGACTCGAACCTGTGGTCCTGGACCGATCTGGCCCTGACCGACGAGGCCGGCGTGATCTACCTGACCGGGCTCTCCGGCGGTGTCTCGTCCGCCTTGGCGTGGGACGGCGGCGAGGGGAACTGGTCCGATCCGAAATGGGGTGGTGCTGCACCCGTGACCGGCGCTACGATGCTCATCGACGCGGTCGGCAGCGACGTGTCCGTTACCACCACCGTTCTGCCGGCCGGATCAATCGCCATCGGCGATACCAACGCCGCCAGTCTCACCGTCGAAAGCGGCGCGGTGCTGAGCGTCAACAATGACGTGGCCGTCGGTCCCGTCGGCACGCTGCAAGTTGACGGCACGCTGACCGCCGCCACCGCGACCGTCGCCGGGACATTGGCCGGCAGCG
>JABMRB010001110.1 GCA_013202865.1 Candidatus Nealsoniibacteriota bacterium
GTACTACCATCCCCTTTCTTCCGCCCGGTGCGGCAGTACAACTGCCACACCAACAAGGTCCCGCATTCGACTGAATTCTTGCGAATTCAGCTACGTTACTTGGACTGAATTCTTGCGAATTCAGCTACGTTACTCGGGCGCGGCACCCGGCGGGGCGTCCGGCGGATCCGGTCGGCTGCCGGTGGGCGCTGGAATTCTGTCCGGACGGATGCCCTTGGTCGTCGGCGGACGGTCAGGACGAATGCCGTCGGTTACCGGTAGTTCCCCGGGGCGGTCGCCGTCATCTTCGCCGCCTGACTCGTTCTCCTCCGGCGGCGGTTCTGGTTCCGGTTCCGGCTGCGCACCCCCGGTGAAACCGTCACGGTGTTCGCGGCGCTTGATCTTGGGGGGACTTGGCTCCTCCCCTTCTTCCGGGCGGATGCCCGCCGTGGGAGGCTCACACCCCGGGGCGGTTAATCCCATGGCAGCCAGCATGGCCGCGGCCACCTTGCCCAGGAAGGCGCGGCGCTGTCCGTCGGGTACGTCGGTCCGGGCGATGATCGTTTCGAGTTGCTCCGTCGGCACGGCCGCGAGCATCATCGTCTCGGCCGGTTCGAGTTTCAGACCGATCGCGTCGGCCGCTTCGGCACGTTTTTCCAGCAGCAGCGTCCTGAACTGCGGATCGACGGCGGCCTTTTTCACGAGCACTTCGATCCCACGGGGGATTTCGCCGATGTTCTGTCCGCTGCCGGGTGGGCGTCCGCCGACGATCGTCGTGCGAACTGCCTCCTGCTCCTGGGGACGATCGGCCCGAAGCTGTGCCCCCGACGCGTTCTGCCGCTTGCTCATGGTACTTCTCCGTGGAAGCGATCTACCGGTACTACACCCCCCGTAGTATAGACTGGGACCGCCGACGGAGTAAACCCCGTCGGAGCCTTCGATTGGACGCTTCGATTGGCGTCGAAGTTCCGAGTTTCGCCGATGGCCACGGGTCTTGCAAACTCCCCTCAACCGATGGACACTATCGGTGTGGGCAGGCGATGGGAGCATAACGAGCCCGGAAGGACGCGTACCGTGATATCTTCGCCCGAACCGACGCAGATCGGATCGAGAACGACGACTGGCCGGCGGTTGTTTTTCGTCGCCATGGCCGGGCTGGCGATCGCGGCCTCCATGGTGAATGACGAAGCACGAGCTCAAGAGAAGAAAGTGGTGAGTGGAGAGTGGGGAGTGGGGAGACACGATGTCGACGGATCTCACCATGCGCGGCAGTCGTTGCGTTTGGCGATCCAAGACCTGATCGATACGTTCGGAGCCCGGTACGGATCGGGGGCCGAGTTCCTCGGTCGGTTGGAATCGCTGCGATCGGCCGAGCAACTCCAGCAACTCCGGCGCGACGCCCTGCTGGCTAACCCACTGTTGGATTTCGACAAGCTGATCCTCCTGAAACGAAAGCGGGGCCAACTCGGTCTGCCGGTCAACCACAAGTGCAACTCGGGCATCGCACGGACCGGTTACGACAACGAGATCGCTACGCTATCGCTGAGGAAAGTGGTGAGTGGGGAGTGGGGAGTGGGGAGACATAATGCCAACGGATCTCCCTACTCCTCACTCCCCACTCACCACTATTTGCGCACGCTCTTCCGTCCCAAGGGAACCGAATTCGTTGGCGAGATCGACTTGCACTTCGACGCCGACCGGCTGCTGTTCACGATGCCCAACGGACGAACATGGCAAATCCACGAAATTCGTACCGACGGCAGTGGCCTTCGGCAGCTCTCCCGCGGCGAACACCCGGACGTCGATAATTTCGACGCCTGCTACCTGCCCGACGGACGGATCGTCTTTGCTTCGACGGCATCCTACCACGCCGTCCCATGCTGGCACGGCAAAGAACGAGCGTGTGCATTGTACGTGATGGAAGAGAAAGTGGGCAGTGGGCAGCGGGCAGTGGGCAGACACGATGCCAACGAGTCTCCCCACTCACCACTCACCACTCACCACTCCCCAACCATCCGTCAGTTGTGCTTCGACCAGGATCTCGACCTGCACCCGGCCGTTCTGCCCAACGGGCAGATCATCTTTAGCCGCTGGGACTACACCGGCCCGATGCACATCTACCTGCGGCCGTTGATGGCGATGAACCCCGACGGCACGGCCCAGCGTGCCATCTACGGGAGCAACTCCTATTGGCCCAACGCGCTCTACTATCCCCGCGGCATTCCCGGCACGGCGAACAAGATCGTGGCGATCGTGGCCGGCTACCACGGTGTGCCGCGGATGGGTGAGTTGGTCGTTCTCGACACGACCCGCGGTTGGCCGGTTGGCCGTTCGACGCGGCCGAGGCGTGGCACCGCCAGGCGGTCGCGGGTGAATTCGAGAGAACGGTCGATCTGGGCGACGGTGTGACAATGAAACTGGCGCGGATCCCGGCCGGGCGGTTCGTCATGGGCGATGCCGACAACGAGGTTCGTAGTGACCGCATTCATGCGGTTCCGCCAGTCGAAGCTCGCCACATCAAACGCGACTTCTGGATCGGCACATGCGAGGTCACCAACCGGCAGTTCCACCGTTTCGATCCGGCCCACGAATCGGGTCTGTTTGCGAAGCGATTCCAGGGCCCTAACGGTCCGGGCCTCTCGTTGGCCGGTGCTCGGCAGCCGGTGGTCCGAGTCTCGTGGCAGCAGGCGGTGGCGTTTTGCCGTTGGCTTTCCGAGCGAACGGGCATGGCGTGGTCGCTTCCGACCGAGGCCCAATGGGAATACGCCGCCCGGGCCGGCACGGGTGGATCGCTCTGGTACGGCACAGTGCATGCGGATTTCTCCGGCTGCGCGAATCTGGCCGACAAGTCGCTGAGCCTCCCGCCGCGTCCGACCGGTGGGCTGGAATCGAACATCACGGCCCACCACGGCAGGGGGATTTTTCTGTCGGCGATCGTTGGCGGCAACATCGTCTGCGACGCCCGTTACGATGACGGCACGGTAGCCACCGCCCCGGTCGCCCATTACCGTGCAAACCCCTGGGGCCTGTTCGACGTCCACGGCAACGCGGCCGAATGGACGGCGACCGACGCCGACTCTTCATCTACTCGTAAGATCGTCCGCGGCGGTTCCTGGCTCGACCGCCCGGCACGTGCATACAGCAGTTTCCGGCTCGACTATCCGGCATGGCAGCGGGTTCACAACGTGGGGTTTCGGGTGGTGTGCCAGGCGACGGGCACTTTGACGCCAGAGCAGGGTGGGTAGCACGGAACTTGTTCCGTTTTCACGTTCCCGATCTTTCGTTCACGTATTCGTAATCGCCTCTCCTTGCGACCTTATTCTGTAAACGGAACAAGTTCCGTTCTACGGTCGCCCTCTCTCGCTTTGCACAACGGCTCTCACTTCGCCTGCATCTTCTTCGCCAGCCGGGCCAGACGGTCGCCGAGTCGGGCGGCGGCGTCAAGTTCTGCTTTGCTGACGCCCGGGTCGAGTGGGCCGGTCATGGCGGTGGCGCCGGCCTCGGCCCATATATCATCGCCTTCGGCGTCCTGGTAGAGCGGGCCGGCGACGACCATTCGGTTGTTCATCAGAAATAACAGCAGCGAAACGACCACGTGCTCCTTGCCGCCGGTCTGGCCGGCGCCGGTGGCGAACGCGCCGCCGACCTTGTCGGTGAAGTCGACCTTCATCTTCCAGTTCCAATCGTCGATAGCCACCTTCATCTTGCCCGGCACGTTGCCGAAGTACGTGGGCCCTCCCAGCGCGATCGCGTCGGCCGCTTCGAGGTCCTCCTTGGTGATCTTCTCGACGCTCTTGACCACGGCCACTGCGCCGGGTACCCGTTTTACTCCCACCGCCACGCCCTCGGCGAATTTGGCCGTATTGCCGCCGAGCGAGTAGTAAGCCACCAGCACTTTGACGGGTGGCTTGTGCGGGTCGTCGGCCGCGGACGCCGGTACGGCAAGCAACAACGCAGACAACGCGAGCAGGGTAAATGACGATTTCAGCTTCGCACCGCTCATGAGATTGCTCCTTGTGATAGGGGGAGGGACATGGTATTGGGGCGGCGTTTGGCCGCGGGAGTCAGCCGATGCTGGGCTATCACGGGTCTTGCCAGCCCATCGTCAACGGAACAGGCCCTTGATCCACGCCATAACCGACGCCGGGTACAGTTTCCAATTATCCACCACGAGAACGTGGCCCGTCCACCCGTCGTTGTCGAGCGGCACTCCGAGATGGTCAATTTCAAGGCATTCGGCAGCCCCCGGCGCGCCATCTTCACCAATCCGTCTAAGTGTGCAAATCCGACCCTTGATCTCAATAGTAGCGACGACGGTGCCTGCCGGCATCTCATGGATTTCTCCAGCCAGGACTATCTTTCTGTCAACGATCGTTGCGGGTGAAAGACAAAACGGACAGACCCGAAAGTAAACGTCCCCTTCGACCTGTGCGTCAGCGAAGTACATCGCAAGACCGCTCAGTCCGATCGACACCAGCGTGACGAAAGCCATGAGGCTCCGGAGCGAATACCTGAAGCGCCACCGTCTCTTCGTCTGCCGCTCGGCCGTCGAAGATGTTGTAGCCAAAGTGAGTCCCTCGACCAATCAAAGCAGCTCACGAAACCGCGAAACTGTCCACGTTCAGCCAGCAATCTTCGTTCGACAAGACGTCGACAAAGCGTCACTTGAGCGTCAAAGCGGATTTCATCCGCCACCGGTATGATACCACTCTTGGCGGGGCAAGTGCAAGGCAATGGCGTGGCAAAGCTCGCCGCCCGCCTGCCGCGTTGCAGAATCATCCGATAATGCGACGCCTTGCCCGCGGTCGGACGATTGGGTAAACTGGGTAGCAACCAGCGACGCGTCGTCTCACCCACACATTCCCGCCCGCATTTCCCACCGCAAGGAGTTCTCGAATGAGTCAATCAAAGCCTACTCGCCGCGATTTTCTGAAGACCACCGCCGGCGTGGCTGCCGCCGGCAGCGTGCCGTATGTTTGGACCAGTTCCTATGCCAAGGCCCAGGACAAGAACGACCGGCCGAACATGGCGTCGATCGGGGTCGGCGGCATGGGCGGTGGCGACGGGCGGAGGGCCTCGGGGTTCGCTAACATGCTCGCCTGTGCCGACGTCGACCGCGGCCGGGCCGAACGGTTTGCGGGCGACGCACGGTTCGGCGGCAAGTGCGAGATCTATGGCGACTACCACAAGGTGCTCGATCGCAAGGACGTCGACGTGGTGACCATCGGCACGCCCGACCATTGGCACTCGAAGATCGTGATCGACGCACTCAAGGCCGGCAAGGACGTGCAATGCCAGAAGCCGTTGACGCTCACGATCGACGAAGGCAAGCAGATCTGCAAGGTCGTCAAGAGCAGTGGCAAGATCTTGCACATCGGCACCCAGCAGCGGAGCGAGAACCGCTCGATGTTTCTCAAGGCGGTCGTGCTGGCGATGAGCGGGCGACTGGGCAATAAGCTGACGGCCACCTGCTCGATCGGCGGCGGACCGGCCGGCGGACCGTGGGAACCGAGCGATCCGCCGGCGCAGCTCGACTGGGACTTCTGGCTCGGCCAGACACCCAAGGTGCCCTACACGGCGCAGCGGTGCCACGGCAACTTCCGCTGGTGGTTCGAGTATTCCGGCGGCAAGATGACCGACTGGGGTGCGCATCACATCGACATCGCCCAATGGGGGCTCGGCTATACGGACTCCGGCCCCGTGGAGATCGAAGGCACGGCGAAGTTCCCCGACGTCTACCCGGCCGATTTCAGCCCGGTGAAGTTTTTCGCCGGCGAGCAAGAGCTCAAGAATGGCTACAACACGGCCACGGAGTTCAAGATCACGGCCACGTACAAAAACGGCAACAAGATGATCGTCCAGCACGGGCCCGACAACGGCGTCTGGTTCGAGGGCGAGAAGGGCCGAATCTTCGTCAACCGCGGCAAGCTGACCGGCAAGCCGATCGAAGACCTCACCGCCGCCGATAACGAGTGGCTCGACAAGGAGGTTGTCAAGCTCTACCTCGGCATGCAGCCGGGCGACCACATGCGTCACTTCTTCGATTGTCTGAAGCAGCGCAAGTTCACGATCTCCGACCCGTTCACGCATCATCGCACGATGACCACCTGCCACCTCTGCAACCTCGCTATCCTGCTGAAGCGGAAGTTGCGATGGGACCCGGCCAAGGAAGACTTTATCGGTGACGACGAGGCCAGTGCATTGCGCAGTCGTCCGCAACGGGCGCCGTATCAGATTGAGGTGTGAGGACGTGATGGTACTTCCATCGCCCCCAATTCATCGCCTCCAAATAGCCGAGGGCGGAAGCCCACGGAGGCGAAGTGGGAGATGGAGACATCGCGATCACATACGCTTCCGCGGGCTTCCGCCCTCGGCTATTATCGCGTTCGCGGGTATCCTGTAGGGAGATACCCGCGAGCATACGCTTGCTATTGACCCTTGTTGGAGATCCCCGTGACCACCCCCACGCAAACCGTTCACGTCAACCTGGCCGAGCGGAGCTACGATATCGAGATTGGCTCGGAGAACATCGACCGGGCCGGCCCGCTGTTGACCGGCGTGGGCAAGGTCTCGCATGTCGTGCTGATTACCGACGAAAATGTGCAGCAGCCGCATGCGGTCGGCGTGGCCAAGAGCCTGGTAAACGCGTCGATTGAGGTCGACGTGCTGGCCATCGAGCCGGGCGAACCGAATAAGTCGGTCGACATGGCCGCCGCGCTTTGGGAGGGGCTGCTCGAGTTGGGTACCGATCGCAAGTCGGTGGTCGTGGCGGTCGGCGGCGGCGTGGTCGGCGACCTGGCCGGGTTCATCGCCGCGACGTTCGCCCGGGGGATTCGTTTCTTTCAGGTGCCGACCTCCCTGCTGGCCCAGGTCGACAGTTCCGTGGGCGGCAAGGTGGGTGTGAACCTGCCGGGCGCGAAGAACATGGTCGGGGCTTTCCTGCAACCTATGGGTGTGTTGATCGATACGACCACGCTACGGACGCTCGACGCCCGGCAGTACCGCTCCGGGCTGGGGGAGGTGGTCAAGTACGGCGTGATCCTTGATGCCGACCTGTTCGATTACCTGGAGACCAACGTCACCGGGCTGCTCGCGCGCGACGACGCCGTGTTGACCGAGGTGATCGCCCGATGTTGCCGCCTGAAGGCCGACGTGGTCGAACAGGACGAGCGGGAGGAGACGGGCGTTCGGGCGGTGCTCAACTACGGCCACACGTTTGCCCACCCGTTGGAGACCCTCGGCGGCTACGGCGAGATCCTGCACGGCGAAGCGGTCGCCATCGGCATGCTCTGTGCCTCGCGTCTGGCCGAGCGGCTCGGGCGGATCGACGCGGCACTGACCGACCGGCAGCACAAGCTATTCTCGGCCCTGGGGCTACCGGTCGACCTGCCCGATCTCGACCCCGACGAGATCCTCCGCGCGATGACCCACGACAAGAAGGTCGAGCACGGCAAACTCCGCTTCGTGTTGCCCAGCCGCATGGGGCACGTTGAGCTTGTTGCCGATGTTGATCCGGAAGACGTTCGGGCGGCGCTATTTAGCCCCCGGTGAACACACCGGGGGGCATGTCTGCGGTGAACACACCGGGGGGCATGTCTGCGGTGAACACACCGGGGGCCATGTCTTCTGGGGCCGAGAAGAACGAAAGATCGCCGCATGGCTGAACCTGCTGCCCCGATGGACATCTTGAAACTGCTCGACAAGTCGAATTGTCGGCAGTGCGGCAAGCCGACGTGCCTGGCCTTTGCCGTGGCTGTCGTCAACGGCCAGAAGTCGCTGGAAGACTGCCCCAAGCTGGCAGACGAAACCGTCAATCGCTACCTCACCAACACCGCTGTGCCGACGCCGCCTGAGCGGGAGGTCGACGGATCGCTCGAATTGTTGACGAAGAAACTGGCTGCGATCGATCTTGCTGCCGCAGCGCGTCGACTGGGAGCAACGTTCTCCGACGGAAGACTGACGCTAAAGTGTCTCGGCAAGGACTTCAGTGTGGACGCCCTGGGAAACAGCACCACGGAACTCCACGTCCACCAGTGGATCGTGATGCCCATTCTAAACTACATCATCGACGGCGCCGGGATTCCAGCTTCTGGCAACTGGGTTTCTTTCAGGGAACTGAAGGGCGGGAAGGCCCGGTATCCCCTTTTTGAGCAGCGATGCGAAAGTCCCTGCAAGCGACTTGCCGACGCGGACACGCGTTTGTTTGAAGACATCGTGTGCCTTTTCGGTAAGCCCGTCGAGGACGATCTCTCCGCTCACGTCTCGCTTGTCCTTACGCCCCTGCCGCGACTACCCATTCTGATTCGCTATTGGAAGGCGGAAGACGGCCTCGAATCCAATCTCAGCTTTTTGTTCGACTCGGCCGCCACAAAGAATCTCAATATCGAATCGATCTATATTCTGGGTACGGGGCTCGTGTTGATGTTCGAGCGGATAGCACTGGCGCACGGCCTGAATCCGGAAGGCGTCATTTAGCCCCCGGTGAACACACCGGGGGGGATATTACAGCCCCGCCCCGCCGCCGTCAAGGTGAGATGGGGGCGAACCGGGGTCGGCCTGGGCGTGTCCGGGGTAGAGTACGGGGTGCAACGCCCCCAGGGCCAGCGCGCACTCTAGGTAAAGTGGGCTGGCGCGGTAAGGGCGATGTTTGTATAACCGAGCGTAGTTCAATTGGAGGTAACTGAAAACGCAAGGAGGGTTCGGGGATGA
>JABMRB010001111.1 GCA_013202865.1 Candidatus Nealsoniibacteriota bacterium
ATTCCGTCTCGTTCGCACTCCATGGCGTACAAGGCGGCGTAATCCTCGGCCAAGTAGGCGGCCAAGGGTGAATCATATTCGAGCGAGTCGCAGAATGCGTTTTCATCCGCGTTCGGTTGGCGACGTCGTTGTCGATGGTTGGCGAGTTGTCGCTCGGTCGACTCGCGGCGTCTCAGGTACTCGGGATCGAGTTTCACGCCAAGCTGTTTGAGTTCCGTTGCGGCACAACGCCAATCGACGCCGAAGTGCTTGCAGTAGCCGCGAAGGACGTTGCCGCCGCCGTATTGCTTGAGCCACGACACGGCCGACTGTAATCGCGAGGGGCGTTTCATTCGTTTTGCCCGCGGTCCTGCACATTGATGTTTTCGTTTGCAACGCACGCCCGCTACTCCAACAGTCCGCGTTTCCGAAGCGATGACTTGAGGTGAGTCAGCGTGGGGTGTTTCTTGGCTAGATGGGCGGCGTGCTTGCGCGTGATCTGTTCGCCTTCGTCGCCGCCGACTGCTTCGCGAAGATCGGCCAGAATCTCGGCAGCCGCTTTGTAGTTATGAGTGCCCCGAGCGTCAACAAGCTTATCTGCCTCGCGTAGCCATTTCTTTCGATCCTTGACCATCTCCGTCATGCGATCTTGCCGCTCCCGTTCCTGCTTGGCCGCTTTGCGCCGATCGGCAGCTTCACGCTTCTTCTGCTGTTTCGCGTCATGCTCAGCGTGCAGTACTTGGGTCCGATCGAGCAAGTTGTGAAACGAGCGTCCCAGCGCCGCGGTTGGCCAACCAGATGGAGCCTCCGATGCGCGGATCGCGGCGATCATTTGCGATTTGACGACCGTGGCGTCTTCGACAAGCAACTCTCGTAGCAGCCGCTTTGATTCCCTTTCGCTAAGCCCGTCAACCCAAGCGGTGAATCGCCGGTCTTGATCCTGCTGCACGGGAGCAGGCGGCGCACCCTCGGAGGCAGCAACCAGGATCAGTGGATCGAGTCCAAAGAACTCCAGGAACGCCGCACAAGACTCGACGCACTCGGCAAGCCCTCCGGGCACAGGCGGCTCGATCACATCGCGAGAAACGGATTGATCGTCCAACGCAGCACAGAGCCACAACAAGTACAGAGCACGCAAATCACCTGCGACCAGACGACTGCGAATCTCGACGACGTCATCCATGTAGTCGCCCGGTTGCCAGATCTCCTCGATCTCACCAGAGTCGTGGTACGGATCGAGTGATAAGATGCCGCCGTTGCCCTTGGCGTCCTTTATCCAGGTGAGTTCTCCGGTGCCGACGTACTTCGACCAGACTTGCTTTGGAAAGGGCAATCCCGCAGGCAGCCGCAGTGCGATCTTCCGCACGCCGAAGTTGGCGTAATGCAAATGTGCGTCGTATCCATGGCGCAGCAATCCCTTCGCATTGCCGTGAAAATCACCGAAATGATACTCGTTCTGGAACGAACACCGTGTGATCTCAGCTCGTGTCGACTGCTTCTCCGCGAAGGCCAGTTCACGATCCGTCAAAGGTCTATCGACGGCTCGAAACGCAACGTATTGGTATTCACTCACGACGCAACCTCCTGTCAGCAGCTTCAAGCAATCGCCAGATCGCCAGGCCAAAGAACGCTCTCGCTGGAGATGCATTCTCTCGCAAAGAGTGAAGACAGGCAAGGCCCTTGACGGCCTCGGAAACATCCAGCGCCGGTGCGGGTGGCCCCGGAAGTCAAACGCAGGTTCCTGACACCTTTTCGCGATTCAATCGGTTTCTAGACCAATTCCGTCTCGTTCGCACTCCATGGCGTACAAGGCGGCGTAATCCTCGGCCAAGTAGGCGAGCGCTAGCCCCAGGGTTTTCTGACGCTTGACAGGGCAACAGATTCTGCTAGAAAGAAACACTCTACTGTATCCTTCCCTGCTTCACGGAGATCACGCGATGAAGACAACCGCTGCCACAAGATTTGGTTTGTCCACGATCGTCCTGGCTATCATCCTGACTGGGGCTGCGTCAGACGTCCTGGCCGAAGTGCAGGTCAACCGCATGTTCGGCGACCAGATGGTTCTGCAACAAGCGATCCCCGTGCCAATTTGGGGTACGGCCGCCGCGGCCGAGAAGGTGACGGTGACGTTCCGAGACCAGAAGCAAGAGACGACGGCCGACAAGGACGGGAAGTGGATGGTCAAGCTCAAGCCGCTTGCGGTCGGTGACCCCGGAACGTTGACCGTCAGCGGCACGAACTCGGTGACGTTTCAGGACGTGCTGGTCGGCGAGGTGTGGGTCGGGTCCGGGCAATCCAACATGGCGGGGGGCACGGGCGGCTACGCTCGGCGCGACGAAACACTGGCTGCCATGGTTGACGCCGCGCCGTATCCGAAATTGCGGCTCTACCGCGGTGGCTGGAAGGAAGCCGACGCGGACGCGGTCAACGGCTTCTCGGCGCTGCTGTTCTCTTTCGGTCAGCCACTGCAAGAAAAGCTTGACGTGCCCGTCGGCCTGATCGTCGGAGCGGTGGGTGGCACGCCGTCCGGCCGTTGGTTGAGCCCTGGCATGTTCGAGGCGGATCCGGGCGTTCAAGCGTTGCTGAAAGAGAAGGGGATGCGTGTCTCGCATGAGGAACGGGTCAAGCAATACGAGGAAACGCTGGCCGCTTGGCAATCCGCGGTGAAGGCGGCCGAAGAAGCCGGCAAGCAGCCGCCGCGGAAGCCACGTGGCCCCGTCAAGGTCGGCGACCTTTACGCGGCACACATCGAACCGGTCGTGCCCTACGCCATTCGCGGCGTCCTCTGGGACCAGGGCGAAAGCGGTACGGCCGTTGCGGAGGTGGATCAGTTCACGATGATGGGTGCGCTGATCCGCGGCTGGCGAAACGTGTGGGGGCAGGGCGAGTTTCCCTTCCTTTACGTGCAGAAACCGAGCGGCGGCGGTTGTGCGTGGGACAAAGAGAACCCCGTCACCCGCATGGCAGACGCCTTCTCCGAGCAACCGGCCGCGACCAATAAGGACGCGGACGGACAGTATCGAGCACTGCACATCAGGATTATGCAACACCCCAATACGGCGATGGTCACGGCCAACGACTTGGGCAGCGGAGTTCACCCGGTCAATAAGTCGGGTTACGGCCGGCGAGCCTGCCGTGTGGCACTGGGGCTCGTCTACGACCGTAACGTGGCGATCTATGGCCCGCTCTACGAATCGCACACGGTGGAAGGCAGCAAGGTTCGCATCCGGTTTGGCCACGCCGGCCAGGGCCTCGCGATCAAGCACGCCGATAAGTTGCAGGGTTTTGAGATCGCCGGCGAAGACGGCGTCTTTCATTGGGCCGAAGCCGAGATCGACGGCGCTACGGTCGTCGCCAGCAGCGCGGAAGTCTCGAAACCCGTCCACGTTCGTTATGCCTGGTCGCGGAACCACACCTGGGCAAACCTGTTCAACAAAGACGGGCTGCCGGCACTGACGTTCAGCACACGGTAACGCCGTGTCGTGGGCAGTCGATTCGGCGTCTGTAATGAATGGACGTCCGGCGCATCTACTATATGAGGGTGCCACACTTACGACGTTGGCAAGCAACGTGCCGCTGGTGAACAACATGAGCGACCTGGATGAGATACGGTTCTTCTGACCGTGACCGTTCTCGGTTTCCGTCGACGGTTTGCAACGCCACGAAGCAACCGGTCGCCCGTTTGAATCGCAAGGAGGACCGATCTTCGCTGCCAGGGGGTACGATGATGCAAGCAGCGGGATGGTGCGAACGCACCACTCAAAACAATTCCCGAACGGCTGGTTTTGTCACCTTGCCCATCGCATTGCGAGGCAACCGATCCACCGCGAGAAACCGCTTAGGGATCTTGTAGTGGGAAAGTTGATCGCGGCACCACGCTCGCAGTGATTCCAGACTGAGTTCGTCACCGTCATCCAGAACTGCTGCGACGGCAACGGCTTCGCCCCAAGTGTCATCTGGCACTCCGACTACGGCACATTCGCAAATCGCAGGATGCTGCAAGAGCACCGCTTCAATCTCTAATGCCGACAGCTTATAGCCACCGCTCTTGATGATATCGACGGACTGTCGTCCCATGATACGATAGTAGCCGCGCTCGTACACGGCGACATCCCCGGTCTGGAACCAGCCGTCTTCAAATGACTCTGCCGTCGCGTCGGGGCGATTCCAATACTCGAGGAACACTCCTGGACCACGGACCTGGATCTCACCCGGTTCGCACTGCGCAGTCACCAGTCGTCCTTGTTCCGATTTGAGCCGAATCTCAACCCCCGGCAGTGGCTGGCCGACTGTTCCAGGCCGTCGTTCTCCATGGTAAGGATTGGACAGCGCCATCCCAATCTCGGTCATCCCGTATCGCTCGAGGAGGTTTTGCCCGGTCAAAGACGTCCATTTCTCATGAACGCTCGCGGGCAATGCGGCGGAACCCGAGACCATCAGTCGCATACGGGAAAACCCGCCAACGATCCTCGCTCGGTCATCCTCCGACAGCGATTCGAGGGCCTGGATGAGCTTCACGTAAATCGTGGGAACCGCCATGAACACGGAATACGCCCCTGCGGCGACACGCTCCAGGACGGCGCTGACGTCGAAGTGTGGATACGGTTCGATCGTCGCACCGGACCAAAGCGCACAGCACATCACGTTGATGATGCCATGAATATGATGCAACGGCAGAAATAGTGCAACGCAATCGGTTGCCTGCCACTGCCATGCTTCGACCAGTGTTTCGATTTGGGCCTGAATGTTCGCGTGAGTCGCCACAACTCCTTTGGGCTTGCTGGTCGTTCCGCTGGTGTACAGGATCATGGCGCGTCGTTGGGAATCGACCTTGGGGAGAGGTTGCCGCTGGGCGGGGCCGACGTCGTCAACGATCAGCAGACGCAGACCGAGTCGTTCAACGAGAGCTTCGACCTTGCCTACCAGCGCTCGTGTCGTCACGACGCTCTGCGACTGTGAGTCGC
Organism: Candidatus Nealsoniibacteriota bacterium; assembly: GCA_013202865.1. GTDB lineage: Bacteria > Planctomycetota > Planctomycetia > Pirellulales > Thermoguttaceae > JABMRB01. The sequence continues at coordinate 4,944 of JABMRB010001111.1, forward strand.
TGAGCAGATACTCAAGTTCCGGCTCTGTTGCGGACAAGCTCAATGGAACCGCAACGCCACCCGCACGCCAGACCGCCCACTGAACCGTGATGTAATCGAATCCGGCTGGGGCCAGATATGCAACCCGTGTTTCGCTCAGATCCGCAGTCGCACCGAGTAGCACCGCAGCCAGAGTTGCGGAGCAATCCAGCAACTCGTTGTAGCAGTGCTCGCTCGAACCGGAACGAAGGGCGACCGCATCGCCATGCGATCGGGCGTGGGCGATCAGTTGAAGCCTTTCCATGATTTCCTTTCGTCAATCGGTCCCCCATGTCATTCAGACGATCGCTCTTATCACCATGGATACTACGGATGCGATGGCCCGGGGCTGGCGGACTCCGGGGAGGAGCGAGATCATGCTCCGGCATCGCTTACTTCTTCGGCTTGTCGACTTCCGTCGGCTCGCGATAGTTGATTCCCGCGGCGTCGAGGCGTTTGAAATGGGTCTGTAGGCGCTGGAAAAACTCGGCGTAATCGCAGCCCCCGTCGGGTTCGGGTGACCAGGCAATCTCGCACAGGGCGCACGCGCGGGGGTAGGTCTGGTAGAGGATATGAGGAAAGCTCTTCATCCTCTCGCCCCACAGGTTGGCTTGGACGCCGAGGACGAGCTGAGGATTGATCTGTTTGATATGGTCGGGCAACGGCTGCAACTCATAGGCCCGACGGAGCGTGATCACGGAACCGCCAAAGCCTTGCGGCTCGTCTTCTTTCTCGGATGACTGCCAGTAGTCAAAGTAGCAATGGGCCGTCGGTGTCATCACCAGGAACTGCCCGTTGTTGGCGGCCTTGCGGACCAGTTCGTCCGCTGTACCCGAGCGCCAATACATGCCGATGGCGCCGGGCTTGGCCCCACTTTCGAGGATCTCGTCCCAGCCAACGAGCGTGCGGCCCTTCTTCTGGAGGTAGTCCGACATCCGGCCGACAAAATAGCCGTGCAGTTCGGTCACGCTCTGGAGTCCCTCGTCCTTCATCCGGCTGCGGCAGTCGGCGCACCGCGTCCAGTTTCCCTTTCCACATTCATCGGCACCGATGTGGATGTATTGGCCGGGAAAGATCTCCAGCATCTCATTGAGGATATTCTGTAGGACCTCGTACGTCTCTTCCTGGCCGGGACATATTTCGCCGCCACCCATCTTCTTTGAATCGACCGTACAGCCGCACTCGGGACAACCGCGCAGAAGACCACCGCAATGACCGGGCATTTCAAATTCGGGCACGATACTGACAAAACGCTTCTCGGCAAAGGCGACCAGGGATTTCAGTTCGTCCTGCGTATAATAATGCCGGGCCAGGTTGTGATAGGTCTGGTTCTTTTCACGTTGCGGGTCGGCCGCGTTGCGCGCCTTCTCCGGGGTCAACTTCGGGTACCGCTTCACCTCGACCGTCCCGTTCTGATGATCGGTGAAGTGGATCTGCAGCTTGTTCAGTTTATGCAGCGCCAGGTAATCGA
>JABMRB010001112.1 GCA_013202865.1 Candidatus Nealsoniibacteriota bacterium
CTCACCCGGGGCAAGCTCTTCTTCGTGGGCGACTACAAGCAGTCGATCTACCGGTTCCGCGGCGCCGAGCCGCACGTTTTCGAGCGGCTTTGCGAGAAGATCCCCGCCGCCGGCCGGTTGCCCCTGTCGTTGAACTTCCGCAGCCAGCCGGCCGTGCTCGATTTCGTCAACGCCCTGTTCTGCGAGGACCTCGGCCCGCAGTACGAGTCGTTGTTGGCCAGTCGCAAGCAGGTGTCGCCGCGGCCGTCGGTCGAGATGATCTGGGCAACGCCTTCGGAGCCGGGCCCCAAGGAGAACGTCGACGATCTGCGTCGCCGCGAGGCCGATTGGATCGCCCGGCGAATCCGCGCCATGCTCGACCGGGGTGAAGAGATCGTCTGGGACGAAGCGGCGGCCAAGGCGGGCGAACCGGCCGCCCGAGCGGTTCGCCCCGGCGACGTGGCGTTGTTGTTTCGGGCACTGTCGAACGTCGATCTCTACGAAGAGGCCTTGCGGCGCTACGACATCGACTACTATCTGGTCGGCGGCCGCGCGTTCTACGCCCAGCAGGAGATCTTCGACCTGGTCAACCTGCTGCGAACGCTAGACTCTCCCGGCGACGAGGTGAGCCTGGCCGGCGTGTTGCGCAGCCCCTTCTTCAGCCTGCTCGACGAGACGCTCTACTGGCTGGCCCAACACCCGGACGGCCTGACCGGCGGGCTGTTCGCCGACGCCTTGCCCGAGCAACTCGACGCCCCGCAGCGCGAGCAGGTCGCGTTTGCCGCGGCGACGCTCCGCGAACTTCGCGCGATCAAGGATCGGTTGCCCATTGCCCGGCTGATCGACGAGGCCCTGGCGAGAACCGGTTACGACGCCGTGCTGTTGGCCGAGTTCCTCGGCGAGCGGAAACTGGCCAACCTGCGGAAATTGGTCGAAGGGGCCCGGAGTTTCGACCGCTCGGGCATCTTCACGCTCTCGGATTTCATCACGCAGCTCTCGGAGTTCGTCGCCCGGCAGCCCGACGAATCGCTGGCCGCCACCTGTCCGGAGTCGAGCGACGTGGTCCGGCTGATGACGATCCACCAGGCAAAGGGGCTGGAGTTCCCGGTCACGGTGATTCCCGATCTGGACCGCAGCAGCCGCGGGTCACCGGCCCAGGTGGCCTTCACGCCCCGGTTGGGCCCCATGGTCAAGGCTCCCGACGCGATCGGCGGCCTGGAACTCTACAAGCTGACCGAAGAGGAAGAAGAACGGGCCGAGTCGGCTCGCCTGCTATACGTCGCCACCACCCGGGCCGCCGACTACCTGATCCTCTCCGCCGGACTGTCGAAGCTGGGCACGTTCGGCAGCCCGTGGATGGGGTTGATCGAGCGACGGTTCGGACGCGACGTGTTGGACGTCGCCCAACCGGACGGTTCTTCGGACCCCGGCGATACGGGCACGATCGTGACCGTCGGGGACGTGCCGATCCGCGTGACCGTCGCCGCGCCGCCGCTGGACTCGAAGCCGTCGGCGCGTCTGCGCCGGCGTAGTTTGCAGAAGATCGTCGAGAAGGCCCGGGAAATGGCCGACGCGGGCAGCGGCCGCGTTGCGGAGTTGCTCGCCCCGGTGCCGCCGGACCGCTGCGCCCGACGGCAATACTCGTTCTCGCGACTCAACGGCACGTTGCACGCGCATCCGATTGACACGCCGCCATCTTCAGACGACCTCTCGGAACCGCGGTCGCCGGATCCGCTCGGGCTGGGGACGCTGGTCCATGCGGTGTTGGCCGAGGTGGAATTCGGCCAGCCGGTCGACGTGCCTGCCCTCGTGAGCCGCCACGGCCAACGCCATCTGCCCGCCGCGACCGGGCAACTCGACGAAGCGACCGAGATGATCGCCCGCTTCCTCCAGTCGCCCCGAGCCCGGGCAATGGCCGACGCGGCCCAGTTACACGCCGAGTTGGAGTTCCTCTTACCCTGGCCGTCGGGCAAGAGTGAATCGGGTGGGCGATACCTGCAAGGCTTCATCGACTGCCTCTATCGCGACGCCGACGACCGCTGGCACATCGTCGACTACAAGACCAACCGCACGACGCCGTCCACGCTCTCGTCCACGGCCGCCGACTACGAGATGCAGATGTTGCTCTACGCCCTAGCCGTCGAGCGAATCCTCGGCCACCCACCGGCAAGCCTCACCCTATGTTTCCTCCGCAGCGGTCAGGAGCACACCTTCCCATGGAACACCGCCGCTCGGGGGCGAGTTGTCGAGATGCTCGACGAGGCGATGCGTGACGTGACTTGACACGGATGATTCATAGACCGTTTGTAGTGACCGCATTCATGCGGTTTTGGCAATCCGAACCCAGACCCGATAAATCGGGTCACTACAAACGGTCTGTGAATCGTCCAGGTTGACTCGGGCAATCGCGGTCCACCCTTGACCAAACCGGGCCGTTGGGCCAGAATCCACGTTGTTTGATCGTTGCCCGCAACCGTTTCGTCGAAAAAGCATGATCCCCATCGTACCTGAAGAGCAACGCCGTTTCGCCGTTGAAATCGTTCGGCAACTCCGCGACGCCGGGTTTGAGACCTATTGGGCCGGCGGGTGCGTGCGCGACCGGCTGCTGGGGATCGCGCCTAAGGATTATGACGTGGCAACGGCCGCGGTGCCGGATGAGATTCGGCGGCTGTTTGGGCGGCGGCGGACGCTTCCCATCGGGGCGGCCTTCGGTGTGATTACCGTGCTCGGGCCCAAGGAGGCCGGGCCGGTCGAAGTGGCTACCTTCCGCCGCGACGCCCAGTACAGCGACGGGCGGCATCCCGATCACGTTACCTTCAGCTCGGCCGAAGAGGACGCCTCGCGACGCGACTTCACAATCAACGGGCTTTTCTTTGACCCGATCGAAGAGAAGGTGATCGACTTCGTCGGCGGGCAGGAGGATCTTCGCCGCCGCGTGATCCGTGCGATCGGCCAGCCGCGCGAGCGGATTGCCGAAGACCGGCTGCGGATGCTCCGCGCCGTGCGATTCGCCGTCGCGTTAGACTTCGAGATCGACTCCGAAACGTTCCGCGCCGTTTGCGAAATGGCGCCCGGCATCACCGCCGTCAGCGCCGAACGGATCGCCGCGGAGATGCGCCGCATGTTGGTCGAGGCACATCGGGCACGAGCCGTGCGAACGCTCGTCGAGACCGGTCTCGCCGCCACCGTCCTGCCGGAAATCGTGCCCGAAGACGACGCCGGACGAAAGCGACTGAAAGACACGACGGCGATGCTCGAACGGTTGACCGCACTGGGTTTCCCGCTGTCGGCACTTGGTCGTCTGCAGTGGGTGCCTGGTTTTCCGTTAGCACTGGCCGTGCTGCTACACAACGTGGTCGACCCGGCCGGGGCCGAGCAAGTCTGTCGGCGGTGGCGGCTCTCGAACAAAGAAACCGATCGCGTTGTTTGGCTGATCGAGCAACACGGGGCACTTGCCGGCGCCCGGGCGCTGCGATGGTCCGCATTGCAACCGATCCTGATCGCCGACGGGATCGACGACCTGCTGGCGATGCACAAAGTCAGCTCCGCGGCCGCCCCGGAGGACCTGGCCCATTGCCGCACGTGCCTGACGCGGCCTCCCGAGCAACTCAATCCACCGCCCCTGCTAACCGGCGACGACCTATTGGCTCACGGCATCCCCGCCGGCCCGCAGTTTCGCGTCCTACTCAGTCGCGTCCGAGCCGCGCAGCTCGACGAGCAGATCAGTTCCCGGGCCGAGGCGCTGGAGTTGGTCGGAGGGGGGGGAAGAAGTGGATAGTGGATAGTGGTTAGTGGGGAGTGGGGAGTGGACAAGACGTATACGTTAAGGATAA
>JABMRB010001113.1 GCA_013202865.1 Candidatus Nealsoniibacteriota bacterium
CCAATGGGACGAGGACGAAGGGCACGACAAGGCGAGCGCCAGCCACGGCGGCGGCGGCTATGGCAAGCATGAGCGGCCCGACCTGTCGAACACCAGTTTCCTGGTCGAGGCCCTGATCGCCGCCGGCAACGGCCCGGACGACGAGGCCGTCAAAAAGGCCCTGATCTTCGTCTCCCGTTGCCAGAACCTGGAGACCGAACACAACACGACGAAGCACGCCTCGAAGAATCCCGACGGCGGGTACTACTACACGCCCGTCGGCGAAGGGGAGAGCCAGGCCGGCACCACCGCCAACGGCGGCCTGCGAAGCTACGGATCGATGACCTACGCCGGCCTGAAGAGCATGATCTACGCCGGCGTCGGACCCGATGATCCCCGCGTAAAAGCCGCCTTGAAATGGGCCCAGATGAACTATGCGCTGGACACCAACCCGGGCCTCGGCAGCGCCGGGCTCTACTACTACTATCACACCTTCGCCAAGGCACTCGACGCGACTGGGCTCGATGTGATCGAGGACGCCGAGGGTGTGAAGCACGATTGGCGCAGCGAGCTGCTCGAAGAACTGGCCAAACGCCAGCGCCCCGACGGCTCCTGGATCAACGAAAACGCCCGCTGGATGGAAGGCGATCCGGCCCTGGTCACCGGCTACGCCCTGCTGTCGCTGACGTATTGCCGCAAGACGGTAGAGAAGTAGTGCCGATGGACCTCTTCGAAGCCGTCGAACGCCGCTACAGCTACCGGGGGGATTTCACCGCCGATCCGGTCCCCCGGGAAGATCTCGAGAAGATCGTGCAGGCCGGCATTCGGGCGCCGTCGGCCTTGAACGAGCAGGTTACGTCGTTTGTGATCGTCGACGACCCGGAATTGCTCGGGCAGATCGCGGCGATTACGGAGAAATCCGTCTGCAACACGGCCCAGGCAATGATCGTCTGTGTGACCGATCCGAAGCCCGTCTTCGGCGAACTCTCCTTTGCCACCGAGGACTGTGCCGCTAGTGTGGAGAACATTCTGCTGGCCACCGCCGCGTTGGGATACGCCACCGTCTGGCTCGACGGCGTGCTGCGACGCGACAACCGGGCCGGGCGAATCGCCCAGCTACTGGGTGTACCCGAGGGAAAACAGGTTCGCATCCTCTTGCCCCTGGGCGTGGCCGCCGAGCCGGGTCGGCAGAAAGAGAAGCTGCCGTTCGCCCGGCGGGCATGGTTCAATCGTTACGGCGGGTAGGGCGAACTCCTCATACAAGCTCGAAGCGCAAGCGAGTGGATCATTGATGACCGAATCCACTCGCTTGCGCTTCGAGCTTGTATCCGTCGCATTTCCTTCCGGGCCAGCCCTTCCGGGCCAGCAAGAAAGGACCAAGCGGCCCGTCACTTTCGCGACGGGCCGCTTGTTCTATAGCAACTGAAGCGGTCCAAACCCGGGTTGGAATGAGTCAGAACCGTTCGTATCTATCGACTACTTGCAGGGATCGCAAGCGGCGGGCTCACATGCAGCGGGCTCACAGCAAGCGGGCTCACAGCAAGCGGGCTTGCAGGCCTTCTTGCAGGCGCGACGGGCACGTAGCCGGTCGAGCAGACCGACGCGGCATTTCTTCGGCTTGCCGCAAGGATCGCAGCAGGCGGGCTCACATGCAGCCGGCTCACAAGCAGCGGGCTCACATGCGGCAGGCTCGCAGCACACTGGCTCGCAGCACGCTGGCTTGCAGGCCGTCTTGCAGGCGCGGCGGGCTCGCAGGCGCTCAAGCAGGCCAACGCGGCACTTCTTGGGCTTGCCACAAGGATCGTAGCAGGCCGGCTCACAAGCGGCAGGCTCACAAGCGGCAGGCTCACAAGCAGCCGGCTCACAAGTGGCTGGCTCACAAGTGGCTGGCTCACAAGTGGCTGGCTCACAAGTGGCTGGCTTGCAGGCCTTCTTGCAGGCGCGACGGGCTCGCAGCCGGTCAAGCAGGCCAACGCGGCACTTCTTGGGCTTGCCACAAGGGTCACAATAAGCGGGCTCACAGGCGGCCGGTTCACAAGCAGCGGGCTCGCAAGCGGCGGGCTCACAGGCGGCGGGCTCACAGCAAGCAGGCGCACAACAAGTGGCCAGCTTACCGAACAGCCCTGCGTTGGCGGTGTTCACGCCAGCAAGCAGCGCGACTGCCGCAGCGCCCAACAGGATACGACGGTTCATGGGAGGTACTCCTTTAAGGAAAGACCTAGAGTGGGATACTCACGCAAAATAGTACAACTGGGTGCTTTGGGTCCAATCTAAGTGTTGCTATCGACGAGAGGTCGGAGTTTTCTTTGACTAGACCACCTAATTACGCCATAACTCGCAAATTCCAGCCCCGGTTGTACCACCCAGCCCGGTCGTACCGATTCTCGGGGAAAAACATGCCCCAGATCGTCACTGCAATTCCTCCGGACGAGGCAACCCAAAGCCTAGCCCCACAAAATCGTGGTATTCCACGAAAAACCCGGTGACCGGCGGCTGAATAGCCTAAGGTTGATAAGTACCGTGGAGAACAAGGAGCATTTAAGATGAACGAATCTAGCGTGGTCAGCGAACCGCTGTATTCCAGCCTGGGCGGCGATCCCGACCTTGGAGAAATCGTCCAGTTGTTTGTCAACGAGATGCCTGATCGAGTGGCTACCGTCCTTGAGCAACTCGACAACTCGGACTGGGAGGGACTGCGACGCACGGCCCATCAACTCAAGGGGGCGGCGGGGAGCTATGGATTCGACCCGATCTCACCTAGCGCAGCCGAAGTTGAGGCAGCGGTCCGCGATGGCGAGCCGGAGCAACGGATCCGAGATACCGTTAGCGAACTGATCGGCCTGTGCAATCGGGCGACAAGCGGCACACCAGAGTAGGCAACCAAGACACTTCGTCGACGGCGTTCCTCCTCGAGGACAGCCCCCGGCAAGCCGGTATTCGGCTAGGCCAGGGTAGCCGTTCTCTCTTTCGCAGCCTGGCTCGGGCCGTTGTGCCCAGCGTTCTGCTGCAACTTTCCGCTTCCCCTTCAGGTCGGCCGACTGTAGACTGGTAGCTTCAATCGGCGTGAGAACCTCCATAGCGTATCAAGGTAGAAGGTGACATGGCTAAGAAAACTATCGAAGACGTAGACGTTGCCGGCAAAACGGTGTTGGTGCGAGTCGATTTCAATGTGCCGTTGGACTCGAACTGCTGCGTGACCGACGACCGGCGGATTCGCATGGCACTGCCGTCGATCAAATCGGTGCTCGACCGCGGCGGAAGCCTGATCCTGATGAGCCACCTGGGCCGGCCCAAAGGCGAGCCGGGTGACGAGAAGTTCAGCCTCCGCCCCGCTGCCGAGAAATTGGCCGAACTGCTCGGCAAGGACGTGGGCTTTGCCACCGACACCATCGGCGACGACGCCCGGGCTAAGGCGGGCTGCCTGACGCCCGGCGACGTGCTGGTGCTGGAGAACCTCCGCTTCGACCCCCGCGAAAAGAAGGGCGACGCCCAGTTCGCCAAGGCACTGGCCGACATGGCCGACGTCTATTGCAACGACGCCTTCGGCACCTGCCACCGCACCCACGCCTCGATGGCGGCCGTACCCGAGGCAATGGGTAGCAAACCCAAGGTGGTCGGGTTCCTGGTGGCCAAGGAGATTCGATACCTGACCGACGTGGTCGCCAATCCCCAGCGACCATTCGTGGCGATCCTCGGCGGGGCCAAGGTCTCTGACAAGATCCAGGTGATCCGCAATCTGCTGGATATCTGCGACAAAGTGCTCATCGGCGGCGCGATGGCCTACACCTTCTCGCTGGCCGCCGGTGGCAAGGTCGGCAACAGTCTGGTCGAGCCCGACAAGGTCGAATTGGCCAAGGAACTGATCGACGCCGGCGGCGAGAAGCTGGTCTTGCCGGTCGACGACCACTGTGGCGACGCCTTTGGCGCCGACTGCAACAAGCAGGTGGTCGAGTCGGGACAGATCCCCGACGGCTACCGAGGCCTGGACATTGGCCCGAAAACGGCCCAACTCTACGCCGATGTGGTGAAGGGGGCAAAGACGATCGTCTGGAACGGCCCGATGGGCGTCTTCGAGATGCCGCCGTTCGACGCGGGCACCAAGGCGATTGCCCAGGCAATTGCCGACGGCCAGGGCACGAGCATTATCGGCGGCGGCGACAGCGCGGCAGCGATCCAGCAGATGGGATTCGCCGAGCAGGTCTCACACGTCAGCACCGGCGGCGGCGCCAGTCTGGCGATGCTCGAAGGCCGCAAGTTCGAGGCCGTCGAGCTGCTCGACGATGCGTAGGTATTGGATAGTGGATAGTGGGTAGAAACGCCCCCGGACTGCGTTCCGGGGGGAATGAATTGTGGGGACCCGCACAGTGCAGCAATACTCAACAGTTTGAACCAGGAGTCACACGGATGACACAAGACGGGATCGACCAGACCTTTGTCCTGATTAAGCCCGACGCGCTCAGCTTGTCTTTGACAGGGTACGTTCTCTCGCAACTCTCGGAGTTTCACGCGGGCCTGCGGTTCGCCGGGGCAAAGATCGTTCACGTCACCAGGATGCTTGCCGAGGAACACTACGCCGAGCACAAGGGGAAGCCTTTCTTCCCCGCGGTCGTCGAGTACCTCATGGGCTGCGTCCATTATCCGGACTCGCCTGACAAGCGGCGGGTGATCGCGCTGGCCTATTCCGGCCCGGGCGCCGTGACGACGGTGCGGAAGATCGCCGGCCCGACCAGCCCGCACGTGGCAAGAGATACCGCGCCGGGAACCATCCGCGCGCTGGGGACGATTGTGCCGTTGAAGGATGCGGCGGGCAATCCCGCCGGCGAGCGGATGGACAACCTCGTGCATGCCTCCTCTTCGCCGAGCGACGCCCAGCGGGAAATCAATCTCTGGTTCATCCCCAGCGACATCATGCCGGCGATGCGTCAGTACGCCACCGAGGTCTGCGACGACTACTACTATCTCAAGGACGGCAACCTTTCCATGACGCGGGAGCCGGGCAGCATCTGCATTCTCGCCCCGGGCCAGATGGCGTGGAAGTCCGACGTGGAGGCCATGCAAAAGATCCTCCAAGGCGAGCCCGCCCACTGCACGCTGGACGCCGTCGTCGCCAAGTATCTGATCAACGAGAAGTTGGAAACGTCGTAGTACGACGCGGTATTCACGGGACGATCGTTTAGCGGGCTTGCCTTGCCCGTTGTTGCTTGCTGCCAAAGCCGGGTAGTCCATCCGCATGAGCACGCCATTGCGTCGAAACCAGTTCGGGCTGAGTTCGCTGTTGGTGGCGGTAACGATCGTCGCGCTGGTTTGCTCAGTGGCGAAGGTCTACTATTGGCACCCGTTGATTGCAGGTGCCGTTGCGGGCACCATCCTGCTTTGGATCGTGCTGGTGACCAATCGCCACTTCTGGGTGCGTTTCGCAGTAACGCTCGCGTTCATAATGGGAGCAAACTTGCTTTCACTGCCACCTTTCTCGCTATGTTGGTTTTTCCGTCTCGGGCCGTTCGTCCCGATGCATTTGGTGCTCGACATTGCCATCGCTCTTGTAATCGCGACGGTCACAGCGTTTGTTCTCCGCAACGGCTGGCGTGGTCTGTTCCATCGCGTGCGTACCTGGGGCGTCGAACATCTCGAACCGGACGCGCCGCCAGATGAAGGCGAAGAGGTCGGTGTCGATTACAGCAAGAGCGGTTGCGTGTGGACGCTCGCCCTGTTCGTGCTTGTCATGATGCTGACCGTTGCCTTGCTGACCATCTGGGACAGGCTCAACCGGTCGGATATCCCGGTGGGCCCCTACTAGCGATATGGCAAGCTTCGGGTAGCTGGATTCGCAAGAATTCAGTCGACTGCGGCGACCACTGAATTCTCGCGAATCCAGCTACCCGATGCACCACGACGCCCTAATCAGACGTTGCCACTCGCTCGCGTCTGACATACTTTGCCACGATCGCGATCAACTTCTTCCTGTCCACCGGCTTGGTCATGTAGTCGTCGCAGCCGGCGTCCAGGCACTTCTGCCGGTCGGTCGCCATGGCGTGGGCGGTCAAGGCAACGATCGGACGGGCGTAGCCTTCGGAGCGCAGCGCCCGGGTGGCTTCGTGTCCGTCCATGACCGGCATCTGGATGTCCATCAGGACGACGTCGAACGGATTGCCTTGGTCTCGGGCTTCTCGGACGGCGTCCAGGGCGATTTGCCCGTTCTCTGCCAGAACGACTTCGGCTCCCGCCTTTTGCAGCAGGAACGATATGAGGCGTTGATTGTCTTTGCCGTCCTCGGCCAGCAACACGCGGCAGGCCGGCAACGCGTAGTTCTCGACAGCTTCTCCAGCGGCGATAGGGGCCTCGACAGCCGCCTCGCTCTCGACCAGGGCCTGCCCCGGGCCGTCCATCAGTTCCACGCCCTCCAACGGCCCGGTTTCCACGGTCAGCGTGAAGGTACTCCCCCTTCCAGGTGAACTTGTCACGGTGATATCCCCGCCGAGAATCTTCGCCAGCCGCATGCTGATTGTAAGCCCCAGGCCCGTGCCGCCGAACATTCGGGTCGTAGAGACGTCTGCCTGCGTGAAGGGGTCGAAGATCACCGCCATCTGCTCGTCGGTCAAGCCGATCCCGGTGTCGACTACCTCGAACTGCACGACGGGCGGTACACCGTTGCCGGCCACGAAGCGAACCAGCAGGCGAATGCCGCCCGTCTCGGTGAACTTCACGGCGTTGCCGATCAAGTTGATCAGTACCTGCCGCAATCGAGTCGGGTCGGTCCGGATCAACTCGGGCATGGTGCCGGCGTAGTCGACCTCGAGTGCAAGCGCCTTGGCCTTTGCCCGCACCCGCATCAGCGACGCCACTTCGGAAATGATCTTGCACGGCGAACACGGGATCCGTTCGATGGTCAGTTTCCCCGATTCGATCTTCGAGAGATCGAGAATGTCGCTGATTAACTCCAATAGATGATTTCCGTTGCGGATCACGGTGTCGATTGCCTCGATCCTTGCGGGCGGCGCTTTGGATAGATCGCCCTCGGTCCGCAACACTTCGGCAAACCCGAGGATGGCCGTCATGGGCGTGCGAATCTCGTGGCTCATGTTAGCCAGGAACTCGCTCTTAGCCAGATTGGCCAATTCGGCCACCTGTTTGGACTGCTCCAATTCTTCGTTTCGCTTCCGTTGAGTTACGTCGGCGTGGACCTGGGCCACCAGCCGCTTTCCGTCTTCACCCTGAAACGGAATACTGGTCACTTGAAAGACCCGATCCCCGCCTTCGCATATCGTCCTTTCCCTCACGATGGGCCCGTTCCTCAGCAGGGCCTCGCCGGCCCCGCAAACGTCGCACACAGCACTGCGGTCGTGGAGATACTCGTAACATTTCTTTCGGGTAGGATCGCCATACCGGTCCCGACGCGCCGGATCGACGTAGTGGACGTTGAAGTCCTCATCGATCACGTCGAGCCAGGTTCCCGTCGCCCTCAAGACGAACTCCATTTCCCGGGTCAAGCTGGCGACCCTGGCTTCCGCCCGCTTATGGGCCACGATCTTCCCCAGCCGCTCGGCGATGCTGTTGAGCAACCTTCGCTCTTCCAGCAGGAACGGCCCCTCCGCAGCCGCCGGCATTTCTTCCAGATAGCAGACCTCGATCGCACCGCCCAACTCGTCGGCCACGAAGATCGTCGCGCTCTGTTTCCAGTAGGTCTCCCGGAAGTTGTCGGCGCAGTATGGAATTCCGTTGAGCAGAACCCGGACGCACGTAATCTTGGGATATTGATACGCCGACGGAATCAGCTTCAACGTCTCCCGTATCATCTCTTCAACGGAAACGTCGCCTTCCTCCAGCAGGCTGGAGATCCTATACAGACAGTCCAACTCCTTCACCCGTTGGCCCAGATCGCGATCCTGGCGGTTGAGCCTGCGATCGGACGCCGCCGTCGCAGTCCAACGGACCAGACCGATCGATAGCAGGAGGCACCCGGCCGAGGTTGCCATGGCCCCTTGCAGGGCAGGCGTGTTCTCAACCAAGGCGGGCCGGCCGACGGACCCAACCAGATCCAAAACGCTGCCGAGAAACAGCAGCCCGAGTCCACCCAGGATGCACCACCAGCCCTTCGCGGATGAACCGACTTGCCTCTTGCCCGCGCGCCAGGCGAACAGCCACGCCACGGCAAGTACAACGATCTGTGTCAAGTTGAGAAGCATGGCGTTGATGACAGTAGCCGTGTGGTCTAGAGAGCATTCTTCAGGTGACAATCCGACCGCCATCTAACGGACCACTCGGCGAGAATCGGCCTGGCGCCCCCCGACCCCGCACTCGCGAACCGCAAAATGCTACCCCTCGATTCGAGTATAGCTTGCTAAGGGAACCGGTGGGCCACGATTGTGGGGGTGCGGTGGAAACGACTGTGCCGGTTGAAATGACATCGGGGAAATGACGAAGCACGAATGACGAATGACGAAAAAGGGTTCGGTGCTGAAGATTTATGCGAAGCGGGGCCGTTGCGTGTGATCGAGGGCAACGATCACAAGAAAACGCTTCGCATACGTTCGTCATTTCCTTCGTCATTCGTGCTTCGTCATTTCCCCCATGTCCTTCCTTTTCTCGACCACCAGATCGCCCGGTCCCGCCGGCCTTGCAGGTTGGCGACACGGGCCAGACCGTGGTAGGCGTCGGCGTTTGGGCCGCCGATGTTCAGCACGTAGACGAACCGGTTCTGTGCCTCGTCGAGATCGCCGCGCTCGATCGCCTTGTCCGCCCGGGCGATGAAGTCGGTGACGATCTTCTCAACCGTCGTCCGGGGTTCCTTCTTGCCGGGATACCAAAGCATGGTGACGCTCCGCGCACCCAGGCCGATCAGAAGTACCACCGCGACAACGCGAATCGCGATCGACCGCCAACTGGCCACCGTCAGCACCCAGCCTGCACAAACAACCGCCGGAATCAGGCTGATCGAGGCCCACCAGAACGGATCGAATCGCTCCCCGCCCGGCATGATCAGCCCGCAGACGAAGACCACAAAGAAGACGACCAGCAGCAAGGCCCGCCCAGCAGTGCCGCCGGCAGCGAAAGACGCTGTGTGATCGGTTTGTCGCCGTCGTGCAAACCACCGCACACTCACCGCCGCGATCGCCGCCAGATAGAGCAGGCCCGCCGGCCAGTGGCATACGTACACGTTGCCTTCGATATATCCCTTGTCGAGCACGTTCGCTCCAGCGACGAAACGGAGCAGCTCGCCCAGGTAGAGACTGAACGATTTCAACGAGATCGCCCACGAACGGTCGAGCATCGCCGCGTTGCGAAACAGGTAGCTCTCCGTACCCAGCGACAGGTTCCAGATCAGGTCCGGGGCGATTACCGCCAGGAACACGCCGTGGGCCAGGTACCACGCCGGCCGGCGCAACAGACGCCGATGCGTTCGTGCGATCAACGGAACCAACCACAACGCCGCCAGCAGCCACAGCGACGGCTCCTTGGCCAGATAGGCCACGCCCAACAGCACGCCCAGCAACACGAAATCTCGCGTACGCCCGGTCTTCAACGTTCGCACGTATTGCAGCAACACCAGCGACGCCGCCGCCAGCATCAGCACCTCGGGCATGAACACCCGCGACCAGCTCGCATGGAACTGATCGACCGCCAGCAGCCCGGCCGCCCAGAGCCCGGCCGTTGGCGAAAAGATCCGCTTGCCCAGCAGATAGACCGGCACGACCGTCAACGTGCCGGCCAACAAGTGCAACATCCGCAGCCCCAGGTCACTGGTGCCGAACAGCAGGCTGCTGAGCTTCAACGTGTAGATACTCAGCGGCGGATGGTCGACCGAGCGGGAAACCAGATGCAAGCTCCCGGGCCGCAAGTCAATCGTCTCAGCCAGCGCCCAATGGGCCCGTTCGTCGAACGTCAGGTTTCCCCGGCACGCCCCCCAAAGACGAAGGCCCAACGCCACGGCAAGGATCAGCCACAGCACGAGGGGCAGCCGGCAAAAGGTTCGCGGTGGGGGATGGTCCATGGTAGTGGATCGCGGGCAGAGTAATTCTTCAAACGCCCCCCGACTGCGTTCGGGGGGGCAAGCCGCAAGCGCCCTATTCGGTAAGCGGGCGGAAACGTGCTGTCGACGTGAAACGGATTCGTAACGCCAGCGGCACGTAGGCCAACATCTGTCTCAATCCACCGGCGGACGTGCCTTCGCTACGGCGTCGCCACCGGCACGGCACTTCCGTCACCCGGGCGCCCAGCCGTAGCGGCTTCAATAGACATTCTAACAGAAACGGGTGCCCAAGTTCCTGCCAGGCGATGCCCGTGAGCACCTCGCGACGGTAGAGGCGGTATGCGAAGGTCAGGTCGGTTAGCCCCGTTCGATAGAGCACCCGTAGCGACCGCTGGAAGAGCCAGTTGAGCACCGTCCGCAGCCGCCCGTAACCCTCGAACCCGCCGCCGGGCAGCCATCGCGACCCGGCCACGACGTCCCAGCGGCCCTCTTGCATCTTCGCGATGAACTGCGGGATCAACTCGGGATCGGTCTCCAGATCGGCGGCCATCAGCATCACGTGCGACCCGGCAGATTGCTCGAACGCCTCACGCATCGCCCCGCCCAGACGCGGAAGCCGTTGCCGGTGGATACGAACCGTCTCCGGGCGTTCGTCGGCCAGTTGCCGGGCCACCGCCATGCACTCGGGCGTGGTCCGATCCGCAACAACGACCAACATCTCGTGCAAGTGCTCGCCGGCCACCCGGGCGATCGTCTCGGCGGTCGTCGCCAGCGAATCGGTCTCATTGAGCACCGGCAGCACGAACGTAATAGCCAACACTTCCGCCACGGTGTCCTCTGCAAGCGAGCGAGAAAAGATCCGAAGACCCCGGCTGGCACGAGTTATCGAGGCGGGGGGTTGCGAAGGGAGTTGGGGTGGGAAAGTTGCGGGATGGACGTCCGGCATTACGGCAACGACGGACGACCAAAACTCTTCTACCTTTCCTCGTTCGGCTCGGGGTCTTCGGAATGTCTCCTTGTATGATACTGGGAGGTTGGATTGGCTCCCAACGGTGGTTTTCAGTAGTCAGTTATCAGTTCCTATTTCGGCCTCCGCATACTGAGAAGAGCTATGAGCTATGAGCCATGAGCTTTGAGTAATAGGCTTTCTCACTGCTCACCGCTCACTGCTCACCGCTCACCGCTCACTGCTCACTGCTCA
>JABMRB010000115.1 GCA_013202865.1 Candidatus Nealsoniibacteriota bacterium
CTTGTTTGCCCCGTCGCCTGCTACGGGAAACCACGCTGGTTTCCGCCACTTTTCCTGCCACTCTCCCCGTCGCAGGCGACGGGGCTAACACGGCGTAACTGTTACCCACGTTTGAACCAGGCCCAATTCTTGGACATAACAAGGCAGTTACCCACCGTAGCGGGGGGCTATTGGCAATCCAGGGCGAATTAGACAACTAGGAAAGCCTATATGAGTGATCCAAAGCCACCAGGCTGCCGATCCTTATAGAGATAGGGGAGTTTAACTCGTTCAATTGGCGAAAAATCGCAGTTCCCCACCTTTTACTGCCCGGCATTTAGTTGACAAGGGGTGCTAGCAGGTAGAGAATAGACCCTCCCGCCCTTGGAAGTCCTACCATAGAACAACCCACCCGATATGAAGTATCACCTTCTGACCGGTGCCACCGGACTGCTTGGTGGCTATTTACTTCGAGACAGCCTGCTTGCCGGGCTGCGAATGGCGGTGCTGGTGCGCGCGAACCGGGCCGAGTCGGCCAGGCAGCGCGTCGAGTCGCTGCTTTCGCGATGGGAACGCAGCGGCAAGTATTCGCTGTTGCGTCCCGTGGTGTTGGAGGGCGACCTCTCGCAGCCGGATCTGGGCTTGGAGGCATCCGACGTTCGCTGGGTATCCGAGCATTGCGATTCGGTGATCCACAACGCGGCCAGCCTCTCTTTCCACGGCAGCGACCGTGAGGGCGAGCCTTGGCGGTCGAACCTGGGTGGCACGCGGCGGGTGTTGGACCTGTGCCGCCGGACGGGGATTCGACGGTACCATCACGTATCGACCGCTTACGTTTGCGGGCAGCGTGGCGGCGTGATCCACGAGAACGAACTCGATTGCTCGCAGCAGTTCGGCAACGATTACGAGCAAAGCAAGTTCGAGGCCGAGACCCTGGTACGAACGTCCGATTTCATCGATCCGCCGACGGTCTTCCGCCCGGCCATCATCGTCGGTGATTCGCAAACGGGCTACACGACGACCTATCACGGATTCTACGCGCCGCTGAAACTTGCCCATACGCTGGTCAGCCGAGTGCTTCTCGGAGCGACGGGGGGAGATTTGTTGGCCGCCGCGTTGGGGTTCGTTGGCAAGGAGCGGAAGAACTTCGTTCCGGTGGATTGGGTTTCGGCCGTCATGGTCCACGTGCTTACGCACGCCGAACACCACGGCAAGACCTACCACCTAGCGCCGTCGCGTCCCGTGCTGGTCCGTCGCATGGCCGAGGTGATGCACAAGGCGGTGGAATCGTACTCGACCCCCGCCGACCAACACGACGAATCGATCTGCGACGGCGACTGGTTCGAGCGAATGTTCTGCGAGCAGATGGAAGTGTATCGGGAATATTGGCAGGACGATCCGCAGTTCGATCTGCCCAACACGACCGCCGCGGCGCCGCACCTGCCGTGTCCCGACATGGACGACGCGATGATGATGCGGTTGATGGAGTTTGCTATCCGCTCCGGGTTCGGGCGTCCGCGTCCGCGTCCGATCCGGCCCGAATTCGACGTCCAGCGGCATCTCGACAACTTACTGCAAGCCCGGAACCAATTCCTGGAAACACCCAACGGGCAGACGCATCTCGGGCTGGAGGTTCTTGGCCCCGGCGGCGGGCAATGGGAGTTGATGCTCGAAGGCACCCGTGCCGTGGCCGCCTCGGAGGGTGTGTCGCCGCGGTGTTCGGCGACGTTCCGTCTCGATTCCGGAACGTATCGGCAACTAGCGGGCCGGCGCATGAGCGTCGCCCGAGCGGTCGAGGCCGGGCAGGTGGCCATCGACGGAAACGGCATGCCCCGCCACGAACTGGCTGCCGCGTTGCAGTCGACGGTAGCTGCCAACGGGACCCAATCGTGAACGCATTGGCCGTGGTCTTATTTTGGGTCCTGGTGGGACTGGTCGCCGGTCAGGCGTTGATGGTTATCCGCTTCTGCCAGATCCTTTACCGCCGGGCACGGCCCGAAGCTGCCGCCGCGCCGTATTGCCCAAAAACGGCCGTGATCCTCTGCCTGCGGGGTCCCGACCCGTTCCTGCCGGCCTGTGTCGAAGCGTTGCTGACACTCGATTATCCAAGCTACGACGTGCAGATCATCGTCGACTCGCCCGACGATCCGGCGCGGCAGATCGCCGAAGAAACCACGCGGCGGATCGCCGAGAAGGAAGCCGTCGCCCGGCAAGGCCCGGCGGTCCAGATCACGGTGCTTACCGACCACCGCGACAGTTGCAGCCTCAAGTGCAGCAGCCTGTTGCAGGCGGTAGCGGCCATGGACGAGTCGTACGAGGTGGTCGCGCTGCTGGACGCCGACACCGTACCGCATCCGAGTTGGCTTCGCGATCTGGTCGCCCCTTTGGCCGACGCACAGGTCGGGGCCTCGACCGGCAATCGCTGGTATATGCCGGCCGGCGCAAGCTGGGGCGCGCTGGTCCGATACGTCTGGAACTCGGCGGCCGTCGTGCAGATGTTCTCGTACGGCATCCCATGGGGAGGCACCCTGGCTCTGAAGACGGACGTGCTTCGCCGCTCGGACTTGCTGGATCGATGGGGCCGGGCGTTCTGCGAAGACACGATGGTCTACTCGTCGCTGCGGAAGCTCGGTATGAAAGTGGCCTTTGTGCCGTCGCTGATGATGGTCAACCGCGAGGCGTGCAGCGTATCGAGCTTCTACCATTGGGTCCGGCGTCAATTGCTGGCCGCCCGACTCTATCACCCCGGCTGGCCGGCGGTGGTCGTCCATTGCATCGGGACCGCGCTGTTGCAGGTCGCCGTGGCGGGCTTGTTGCTGGCGGCCGTGCTATCGGCCCAGTGGCACGCCGCCGCGTGGTTTGCCGCCGGATTGGCCTGCTACTGGGGGCCGATGCCGTTGCTGCTCTGCGGTATGGAAGCGTGTGTTCGGCGGATCGTCCATGCCCGAGGCGAGCCGACCGGTTGGCTTGCCGGCTGTGCGTGGTTGCGTCTTCTGGCGGCACTACCACTCACACAGAGCGTCTATCCGGTGGCGTTGATCTCCGCGTTACTGGTTCGCAAGGTCCATTGGCGAGGAGTCTTCTATCAAATCGGCGGGCCGGCACAAGTTCATCTAATCGAGTACCACCCCTACCGGTCAGACGAAACGCCGGTGGACGACATGGCGTCGCTTTGAGGGGCCCGTTGAAAAAGAGCGGGCCGATGGGTGGCTGGGGCATAGCGCAGCGGTGCCACAGGACGCGGTCTTCTGGGGCACCGCGGCGCTATGCCCCAGCCACCCATCGGCCCGCTCTTTTTCAACGGGCCCCTCAAAGCGACGCCA
>JABMRB010001114.1 GCA_013202865.1 Candidatus Nealsoniibacteriota bacterium
ACGCATCAACCAGACGTCGTCGCCGCGGGCCCCGTCCAGCGCGAAGTGGTTCGGTGCCGGGCTCAGCGGCGTGGGGTTGAAATCGCGTTCGTCGAAGACAACGTATCCGTGCGACGGGATGCTCGTGCCGTCGGGAATGCGAAACTTCTTGTAACTGTCGTTGCCGCCATCGACGACCAGCGGGTCCCAACCCCAACGGTCGCTCAAATACCATCCGCCGACGTCGATCGGCTGATCGGTCACGTTATGCAACTCGATCGAATCGACCTGCGGCCAGTCGGTATGGCTCAGCACTTCGTTGACGACCACGCCCTGGTGCGGTTGTGAGTCGCCGCCCGGCGTGCCGCCGTAGGCAACGCTGGACTGCCAGTTGTCGGGGTCGTTCAGAAAGGCGGTCCGGTCGGCCGCGTCGGCGGGCAAGGCCGTCGGATCGACCAGTTCGAGCGTGGCCCCCTTGCCGTCGGCCCGCCCCGGCCAGCCACTGTTATTGTCGTAGCGGAAGTCGGCAATGGTTGCACCGGCCCAGTCCAGCAGCGTTAGCCGTTCGCCCGAGCTTTCCAGGCTGAGGTCGAAGCTGCCGGCGACGTTGACTGTCGTGCCATAGCGGGCCTCGAAAGCGGCCGAATCCTTAACGACCACGACAAACTCACCCGGCGCCATAGTCGTCACGTTGCTTCCGGTAAAGTCGAACTCGACGCCGTCGGTGAACTGCACGGACGTCAAATCGATCGTCTGGCTGCCGACGTTTTGCAGTTCGACGAACTCGAAGCCGCTCTTGTCGGTCGCCCCCATGGCGACCTCGGCGGCCGTCGCGACGTGCGGATCGTAGTTCAACTCGGTGACGACGAGATTGCTCGCCGCGGCCGGCAGGAAGACGGAGAACGTGGCCTCCCGCGGGCCGCTCCAGTCATTGCCGTCGAGCACCCGGGCGGTGACCTCGGCACTGTCGTCGATCGTTACGGGCCCCGTGTAGAGCACGGCAGTCGGCGACACGCCGCCGGGCGTCCCCTCGCCGGTGACCAGTTGGGCGTTGATGAGGAAATCGGAACTGGTGATCCCGCGGTTCAGCCCGTGAATGGCCAGCACGTTCTTGCCGACGCGAAGCTCCCCGGCGTGCTTGCTGACGTCGAGGTTCTCAAAGACGACGGCCTTCGAGTCGTCGTGGCTGTCGGAGGCCTGGCTGTCCCATGCCGGAGACGGCGGCGGGTTGGCCGACTCGATCTGCACGCCGTTGAGATACGCAATGAACCCGTCGTCGTACTGCATCTTCAGCGTCAAGGAAGGCACGTCGGCGAGTTGCTCGGCCGTGGCTGTGAACGGAATGCGGACAAACGCCGACGTGTTGACGTCGTTCATCGGACCTTCGAGGTCCAGATCCGCGCCGATATGCGCGTTGTACGTCGTGTTCTCGTCGTAGCCGACACCGCCGCCGCCGCCGATCCAGAGCAAGTCGTCGAACGGCTCGTTGCCGCCGAGCCAGGTCGTGCCGAGCAAGTCGCCGCGGTTGGCTACCGTCGGAACGAGCACGCGTTTGGCGTCGCCGGCTGCCACGAAGGTGGTGTAGATCGGCGAGACGAACAGCCGCGGGTCGGAGCCGTCGGTCGTATAGTAGACATCGCCGCCGGGCGCCGTGACCGTCAGCTCGAAACCCGGGTCGACGCGGCCGCCAGCGTGGCTGAACTCGGGCGGGAGCAGCCACTGGGCGTCGATCGCCTCGGCCCGCGATTGCAGCCAACTCTTGAGGGTGTCGAGCTTGCCGGGCCAATTGCTGACGCCATGCCGGGTGGCCACCTCGCCGGTAATCTCCGCCGCCTGCGCGTCGACGATGGCGTGCAGGTTCTCGGTCGCCATCGGGCCCCGGCGGAGCTCCTGCCAGCGGTCCTGGTATCTCTGATTGAAGTTCGGGTCCTGAAACAGACGGCCGTACCAGAGCCGGTCGGCGTGCATCTTTAAGCTCGACGTGGGATCTTCGGTATAGGCCCCCAGGTCGTAGTCCCAGGGCGGCCCCATCTTCAGCTTGCCGTCGGGTCCGTCCTTGTAGGCCCACATGCTCAGTAGCAGCCCGTCGCCGTTCTTCGTGAGGTTGTGCAGGATGAAATAGTCGATGAAGTCGTCGGCGTCGAGATACTTGGCGTAGCCGATCTCGGGGTCGGCGAAGTCGGCCCCGTAGAGCGCGTCCTCGAACTCCTGGAACCAGTTCTCGATGGCCGCACGCTGCTGAGCGTTGATCTCGTAACCGTCCGGCGAAGCGAAATTGAAGAACGCATTGTACTGTCGCGGAATGTCGTCGCCTTGCCCCGGCTGATTGGGCGGCGTCTGCTGAATGCGATTTGGTCCGGCCGTATGGAAATACTGCGGGGTCCCGCCGCCGACCGGTTGGGCGGCGATGCGGTTGATGTCGATCATCCATCCGCCTTCCGAACCGTCCGCCGACAGCGGCGCGAAATCGATGCGATTCTTATCCCGCTTGACCTTCTCCACCAGCACGTAGACGCCCACGTGGTCGTCCATCGACAGGGCCCCGCCGTCCTCGTTGATGAAGGCCTCGACGAATCGCGTTCGGGCGGCGTAGTGCCCCACCTGATTGCTCAACTCGTAGATGAACGTGTTGTCCAACAGCGTGACGTCGTGATCGCGGTTCGGTGCGTAGAGCACCCAGTCCGATTCCTCGGGCATTCCCAGCGGCGAGATCTCCTGCTCGGCGTCGTACTCGTCCCATGCCTCGACGGAGTAGCCCGGGTGCTCGAAGGAGGAGGAGAACGCTCCACGCACGCGGATGCCGATGCGGGTATCCAACGCCGACACGTCCAGCAGCGTTCGGGCGCCGTCGACGTGATCGAACAGCACCATTTGGGCGGCTTGCCGCGGGACCTGGACGATGCCGGTCCCGGTCTGGTTCCACCCCTTGTTGGGGATGCCCCCGGCGCCGAAGTTCTCGATCACCAGCAAGGGCAAGGGAGACGTGAAGGCGGCCACGTCGGCGGCAAGGCGGATGTAGCTCTCGCTACGGATCGGGCCCGGTGCCGCCGATTCCTTAATCAGCGCCGCCCGCACTTGCGTCGTCGTGTCGATCGGGATCGCGGCAGCGTAGACGGGCGACGCCTGCGTGGGCGGCGATCCGTCGAGCGTGTAGTGGATCCGGGCGTCGGGTGCCGCGGCAGTGAGTTGAAGTAGAAACGCGCCGTCGAACGTCCCGCCCGGCCGAGAAAATGCCACACCTTCCACCACGACCTCGCCGAACCCTTCGCGGTTGACCGCACCGGGCGTCGGCTCGAGGAAGTAGAGCAGGCAGCTCTGCGGTGCCGAGCCGGCGACCAACTCGGCCAGTACCAGGAAATCGTCGTCGCCGGCCGAGAGGTTCAGGCCATGAATGGCCAGCACATTGTCGCCGAGTTGAAGCAGATTCAAGCGATCGGAAACGTCGATCTCCTCGAACAGGCCGACCTCGGCGTTGGCGTGGGCCACGGTGGGCGGCGCGTTGCGGCGGGCGATCTCCGTGCCGTTGAGATAGGCCACGAAGCCGTCGTCATACTTCATCCGCAGCGTGAGTTCTTCCCATCCGTCGAGCGACTCGACCTGAAATGTCTGGCGAAGGTAGAGCGACGCACTGATGCCCAACATCGAGCTTTCTACATCCGTTGCGATCAGCCGCGGGTCGAAGCTTCCCCCGCCGTCGCCGCTGATCACTAGGTTATCGTAGATCCCGTCGCCACCGCCTCCGCCGCAACGGCTGAAACCGATCTGGCCGACGGTCGCGCCCACGTCGGCCGCCGAGAGGGTCTGCGTGTCGGTGAACACGTTGGCGGCGTTGGTGGCGTCGACGATGGTCACGCTCAGATTCCATGCGCCGCCGTTGGGGGTGACCGTGACCTCGAACTCGTGAGGCACGCCCAGCGGCGGCGTGAAACCCATCCCCTGATTCGACGTGATCGAGGACCCGTCGGTTCGGCCGTATCGAAACGCGCCGCCGTCGTAGCCCGGGTGAAACACGACGGTGGCATTGCCGATGACAACGCCCACGTTGAAGCCGCCCGTTCCGCCGGACTGGGCTCCCACGTGGGCATTGACGCGAAACTCCCCGGCCGGGACGTCCCCGACCACGGCCCGCGTATTGGACACGCCGCCGCCGCTTTCCAGGTGCAGTATCCCGCCGGCAACCGAGGCCGTGTCGCTGCCGTCGCTATGCATCGACCATTGTGGATAGACGCCGCCGGGCAGCGAGGCGACGGGCGCGTCGAACGATTCCAGCAGATGGAATCCCCCTTGGAACCCGACGCCGGTGACCGTGCTGCCGGTGCCCGTCCACGTTGAATCGTTGAAGCCGACCGCCGTCCAAGTCGCCGGCAAGGGGTCGTCGCCGGGCGTGGGCACGTGATAGGTCGCGCGATCACCCTCGGCCACGAACGTCGCCACCTCCTGCCCGAGACCGTAGGAGACGTCGGTGAACTGCCGGGGAAACTTTGGGGCAAACTCGCAGGCAACGGTCGTACCGTCGGGCTCGACCAGCGCCAGGTACTCGCCGTCCGTGGTGAGCTTGAAATTGGTGTGCAGCTCGGCCTCGGCAACGCGGCGATCCTTGTTCGATGCGAACACGGTCAGGTAGTCGTTCGCCTCCAGTTCAATGGCCGGGAACTGCCACTGCGTCAGATCGCTACGATCGTCGCTCAGGTGCCAACCGTCCAGATTGACCGTCGCGGGGCCCGGGTTGTGGATCTCGATCCAGTCGGGGAAATCGCCGTCGGCGTCGGCCAAGGTATGGTCGTTGCCGGCCATGAATTCGGTAATCAACAACGGGCCGGCCTGCAACATGCGTCGCAGTTCGAGTTGTTCAATGGCGAGCCGCTTCGACCGCATCGATTTTTCCATCTTGTAGCCGGATTCGCAAGAATTCGGTTTTTCGTATTACGGCTGAATTCCCGCGAATCCAGCTACGGGAAGTAGAGACCTACCTCCCATTGTAACAGAAATGACCGAGACGAACGTAGATTTGGCGCCGCGGCGGCCGGCTTTCGTCCCTTCCTTGGCGGCCATTCGAGACGGACTTGCCTTGGTCTACGGATGGTGGTACAATGTAGTACCGTCGGTCGAACCGGTCGTCTTCCTTCGTTCAGGGTGCGAACATGATCAAGAAACTCAGCAAACACGGCAACAGCCTGGCCCTGGTCATCGACCGGCCCATTCTGGAATTGTTGGGAATCGACGAAGGTACTTCGCTCGACGTTTCGACCGACGGCCAGGCCCTGGTGATCGCACCGGTCCAAAGCAAGCGGCGGAAGAAACGATTTGAGCAGGCGTTGGAGTCGACCAACAAGCGGTACGGCAAGGCGCTCAAACGGTTGGCGGAATGATCCGGTGAAACCGACGTTTCTGACGCTCGACGAAATCGTAGCCATTCATCGCGACCAACTTGCGCGCTACGGCGGCGGCGAAGGCGTACGAGATTGGTCGCTGCTTCAGTCGGCCTCCGCGATGCCGGCCGTCGGGTTTGGGGGACAATACGCTCACGCCAGCCTGTGCGAAATGGCGGCGGCCTATCTGTTCCATCTCGTCCAGAATCACCCGTTTATCGACGGCAACAAACGAGTCGGAGCGGTCGCCGCTGACGTCTTTCTTGCCCTCAACGGCCTCCACCTGACGGCCAGCCAAAACGCCTACGCCGATTTGGTGCTCTCCGTCGCCTGCGGCGAAACACCCAAGTCGAGCGTTGCGCGGTTTTTCGGTGAGAACACGAAGCCGTCGGGGCAGTGAACCTCTCTCGCCGTCGTTTTCCGCGTAACGGCGGGCAAGCCCGCCCGCTAAACGGTCGTCGCAACACGCCACACTCATCGCCCCTCTTCCAGCTTCAAGATCTTGATCCGCAGGTCCTTAAACTGCACCGTCATCGGCGGGCCGGGGTGCATCTGCAACGCGATCACGCCGTCGCGGGCGGCTTGCTTCGCGTCGCGGTCGGTTGCTTGGGCCATTACCACGCCGTTGATCGAAAGTGTGATCTCGGGACCCCGGGCGATCACGCGGTATTCGTTCCACTCGTTCGGCTTGATCTTCTTCTGCAATTCGTTCGAGTCGGCCACCTTGGTGACCTGCTTCGTGCCGTCCGCGGCGATCACCACCTTGGTACCGCGCATGGCGATACCGCCCCGGGCGTGCTCGAACAGGGCGCCGGACCAGGTCGGCCCCGCCTCGAGGTCGGCCTGGTAACCGCGGGTGTCCCAGTTGGGGATCTCGCGGCTGCGGAACTGGATGCCTGAGTTGCCGACGACGATGCGATAGGAGAGCCGCAACTCGAAGTCGGCCGGCTTGTCGGTACGCCACATCAGGTAGTGAGCTGTCGGGCACGGTTTTTCCTTCGTGCTACGTCCGGTGATCGCCCCGTCCTCGACGGTCCACCCATCCGGCTTGCCCTCCCAGCCGGTGAGATCCTTGCCGTTGAACATCGAGACGAAGCCCTCTTCGGCGTCGGCAGCCGACAGCGTCGCGGCGAACAGGGTCGACAGCATCAGTGCGGAAAGAAGTGGTCGGATCATGGGAAGGTCCTTTCATAGTAGATCGGGAGGGAAAGCAACACAAGACCATGGTATCCGCCCATGGCCCCAAATGCAAATCAACACAAAGCCGCGACCGGTGGTCGCGCCAATCGTTGCGACAACGGCACAGTACAACCCGTTTAGCGGGCAACCCCGCCCTGTACGCCGGCGTAAACCCGGCGGCTCGCTATGTCAATGCGTCGTCCTCGACCGGCCCGTGCCACCGCCACAAGATTAGCGAGAGCACGGCTGCAACGGTCAGCGCACCGGCCAGCACGCTGAACCGCAACGGATAGTCTGTGATCCGTCCGGCGAAATTCGGGCCGAGACTGCCGACGCCGAAACCGATGGTAAAGCTCAGCCCGTAGCAGAGGCTTCGCCGCTGCCGGGGAACGTACTTGGCCACCAGGCTGTTGAACAACGGCTGGTGCATGAAGAACAACGGCGAGAAGAGGGCCGCCGCCAGCAGGCATTGGACCCCGCTGGCGAACCCCATCCAGACCACGCACGGCACGGCCAGGAAGAACGCCAACGCCATCAACGGCTCCAGGGTCGCCGGTCTGGCGATCCGCCCGGCCGTGTACTGACCGATGACACCCAACAGCAGCACGAAGGCCGCCCGGTAGTTACCCATGGCCAGGACTTTTTCCGATATCTCCGTTTGGCCGGGCGGCAACGTCGCTTCGGCCAGGTAGCGGGGAAGAAAATGGAAAATCGCCGCGTAGACGAAACCGGCGAAGGCGGTCATTGCCATCAAGGTGAAATAGGACGGCCAATAGACGGCGTCGTCGGCATTGCGGCTACCGCCGTTGCCCGCGACGGTCCGATCGTCGGAAGTTGACCGTTGTCCATCGACGAGTCGCCAGAGCAGCCATCCCGCCAGCACCAGCCCGGGCACCGAAAGCACCAGGTAGTAGTGCCGCCACGTGGCACCGGTCGTCAACACCACACCGGCCACGAACGGCCCCGCGGCAATCCCGGCCGAGCCGAGTACGCCGTGATAACCCAGCGCCATGGGCCGGTTCTCGGGCGTCGTGTGATGGGTAATCAGGCTCACGCCCGCCGGGTGGTAGATGCCACAAAACACACCCAGCGCGAACATCGCCACGGTAATCAGTAGCAGGTTCGGTGCCCACCACGCCAACGCGGCCGCCACGCTACACCCGATCAGATAGACCAACAACAGCCGTTTCGACCCGAAGCGATCGGCCAGCCAGCCGGCCGCCAACGCGCACAGCCCGAACGGCAGCCGCAGGCAATTGCCCAACTCGCCGGATACCTCCTGCTGCTTACCCGGCTCGATCGCGAAGGCCTCGTCGCCCACCAGCAGTTGCTCCACGCTGGCCAAGGAGTGTTCGTAGACGTGGACCAGCGCATGGCAGCAGGAAACCAGCAGCACCAGCCGCAGCGTGGCTGAGTTCATCGTGCGCATGATCGCTCCGCCAGCCGGGCTAGGAGGTCTCGGGCGGCGCCGCTGTCGATCGCTTCGGCAGCCAACCGGGCACACTGGGCGGGTGAATCGTCGCGGCCGGCGATCCATAGCGCGGCGGCCGCGTTGATCGTGACGATGTCGCGCGGCGGACCGGTGCGGCCGTCGAGAATCTCGCGGATCATCGCCGCGCTCTGCTCGGGCCCGTCGACCAGCATCGTCTCGCGACCGGCCGGTTCCAATCCGAAATCGGCCGGCGTCCACTGAAACTCACGCAGCTTGCCGTCCGCCGCCTCGGTCACGTCGGTCGCACCGGCAAGCGTCACTTCGTCGAGCCCGTCGCTGCCGTGTACGATCAGGCTCCGCCGGGTGCCGAGCATCGCCAGTGCCTCGGCCAACAGCGGTCGCAACTCGGCCCGGCCCACGCCCAGCAGTTGAAACGCGGCCGACGCCGGGTTAACCAGCGGACCGAGGATATTGAACACGGTGGGATGATCGAGCTTCTTGCGGACCGGCCCGACGTGTTTCATCGCCCGGTGCATCAGCGGGGCGAAGCAGAAACAGATCCCCAACTCTTCAAGACAGGCCTCGACCAGCGGCACGTCGGCCTCGACGTTCACACCCAACGCCACGAGCACGTCGGCCGAACCGCTCCGGCTGGTGATGCCGCGGTTGCCGTGCTTGGCTACCGGCACACCGGCCGCGGCCGTGACCACCGCGGCGGCCGTGCTGATATTGAACGTTCGCGACCCGTCGCCACCCGTGCCGCAAGTGTCGATCGCATCGCTACGGCTGGTGCGGATGGGTGTCATCTGGCGGCGCATTGCCCGGGCCGCCCCGGCCACCTCGGCCACGGTCTCGCCCTTGCGGTGCAACGCGCTGAGCAGCCGGGCGATCTGATCTTCATCACACCGGCCTTCCATAATCAATCCCGTCGCCTCGGCCATCTGCTGCATGGACAAGTCGCGGCCGTCTTCGACGAGTTTCAAGGTCGATTCAATCATTCGATGCACGATCTTGGCAATGTGTAGAGTGCGTGCAACGCACCAAATCATATTAACGGCGGTGCGTTTCACGCACCGCGTGAGCCGGCGGTGCGTTGCACGCACCCTACTTGGCCCTGCGTCGCCGCCAATAGTACACTGTGGCGAA
>JABMRB010001115.1 GCA_013202865.1 Candidatus Nealsoniibacteriota bacterium
GAAGTCCGGGAGGACCCGTCGGCCACGGTGCGAGAGTTCTTCACGATTCGGCAGCGGGTTGCTCGAAGCGGCGCGAAGGTCGTCAGCGTCGGTCCGGTGATCCCGCCACTGAAACCGTTCGACGAGTTCGGCCGCCGGATCTTCAGCTTCAACACGTCCCGAGGGCAGGTCGACGTCGTGCAGGGGATCACGAAGATCACGCCGAAATGGACGAAGGTCGAGGGGCTGCAAAGGGCCAGCGTGGGCCAACCGGGACGGGAGGCGATTTCGTACATCTGGGATTATCGAATGTCTACCGGCTCGATTCCGCCGGACGTGTTGCACAAGATTTTGCTCAGGCAAATCGATCAGAAAGACCTCGAACATCGCAAGAAGATTGCGCGGTTCTACCTGGAATGCGAACGATATGAAGATGCCCGAAAGACGCTGGAGCAGATCGTCAAGGACTTCTCCGACGTTGCGAATTTGAAGGAAGAAATCGAGCCGACGATACGTCGCGTGCGACAATTGTGGGCCCAGCGGCTGTTGACGGAGTTGCAGCTTCGCCGTCGGGCGGGCCAGCACCGCAAAGTCTTCGCGCTGCTCAAGGCGTTTCCCACCGAGGGCGTTGCCGGGGCCATTCTCCAGGCGGTTGGCGAGATGACCGAGGCGTACGAAGGCCTGCTGGCCCAGCGCAAGGTGGTGCTCGAGCAGTTCGACGCCGAATTGGCTAAGATCACCGACACCACGGTGGCGGGGCAAATCGCCCCGATTCGCAAGGAGATTGGCGACGAGTTGAACCTCAGCACGTGGGGCCGGTTGGCGGCGTTTCGGCAAAGCTACGAGGACCCGGAACTGCTGTCGGAAGAGAAAATCTCCCTGGCCGTCAGCGGCTGGCTGCTCGGCAGCGATACGGCTACGGTCAAACTGCCGGTAGCCGTCTCGGTTTGGCGAGTCCGCGACCTGGTGCGGCAGTATCTCAACGAACCGATCCAGATGAAGCGGTCGCAGATCCTCGGTTACCTTCGTGCGGAGGAAGGAGCCACGCCGAAGTTGGTCGCCGCCTTGCTGGCCCATGGCAAACCGCCCGGCACCCTACCCAAGCCGGTTTCCGAGAGCGAGCCGGGCTTCTACCGGCTGGCAGTGCGCGGACTGGCCAACGAGCCGAACGTCCAGTATCTGGTCCAGCTTCCGCCGGAGTACGACCCCTATCGACGGTACCCGACCATCGTCACGCTGCACGGTGCAGGCAGCGACGCAGCGCACCAGATTGACTGGTGGGCCGGTGCTCGCAGCAAGGACGGCGGGCGCAACGGGCAGGCTGCCCGGCACGGCTACATTGTGGTGGCCCCGCAATGGACCATCGCACACCAGAAGAAATACGTCGGTTCTGCCCGCGAGCACGCGGCCGTGTTGAACTCGTTGCGCGACGCCTGCAAGCGGTTTGCGATCGATACGGATCGCGTGTTTCTCAGCGGCCATTCGATCGGCGGCGACGCGGCATGGGACATCGGCGTCGCGCATCCGGACCTTTGGGCGGGCGTGATTCCGTTCGTCGCCCGAGTCGGCCACATCGTGCCTCACTACACCGGAAAGGACACGGAGAACGCCAAACTGCTGCCCACTTACTTCGTCTGCGGCGAGCTTGACAGCGACCGGATGACCAAGAACGCCCTGGTGCTGGATCGCTACTTCAAACGCGCCTACAACTGCACGGTAGTGGAATACCTGGGCCGGGGACACGATCATTTCTACGACGAGATTCTCCGGCTGTTCGACTGGATGGGCCGCTTCCGCCGCGATTTCTTCCCCAAGGAGTTCGAGTGTGGAACGTTGCGGCAGTGGGATAATTACTTCTGGTGGGTCGAAGTAGACGGGCTGCCGGCCCGCTCGAGAATCGACCCGGCAGCCGGACCACCGCGTCGCGGCGTTCACCCCGTACAGGTAGCCGGCCGAATCCTCGACAACAACAACTTGAGCGTCCGCGCGGGAACCAGTTACGCCACCATCTGGCTTTCGCCGGAGATGATCGACTTCGAGCAGCGGATCACGATCACCGTCAACGGGCGGCGGATGAACATCCCCGATCGGTTCGTCCGTCCCGACCTGGAGACGCTGCTCGAAGACGTCCGCAGCCGTGGCGATCGGCAACACCCCTTCTGGGCCAAGGTGGAAGGCCCCACCGGCCGGGCACGTTGACGGCGCGCTAACTACTTAGCCCGCCGTGAATACACGGCGGGGAGGCACGGCGACCCCGGGTGTATTCACCCGGGGCTAAATACATTGGGGAACCAAACCTCGGCGCAACAAGGATACCTGTGAGCATCTACAAGCCGTGCGACATCCGCGGAAACGCTGCAACCGAACTGACGCCCGAGTTGTACCGGCGTTGGGGGCGGGTGCTGGGCTCTTCGATCTCGCCGGGTGAGAAGTTCGTGGCCGGCGGCGACGTACGTGGCTCCACGCCGCGGTTCCTTGCCGCTTTGCTGGCCGGCCTGGCGGAGATGGGCGTCGACGCGGTCGATCTGGGCGTGCTGCCGACGCCGATGGTCTACTACGCCCGGCGGCGGCTGGCGGCGGCCGGCTGCGCGGTGGTGACCGCCTCGCACAACCCGCCCGAGATCAACGGCCTGAAGTGGACCCTCGGCAATCGCCCGCCTACCGAGCAGCAGATCCGCCAATTGCAACAAGACGTCTCGCCCGACGCCCGCCTGTCCTCCGATCACCCGGCGTGCAAGCCCCGGCCGCTGGACGTTTCGTTCGACTACGTGGGGCAACTTCAGGAAATCTGGATGGACTGGCTCGACGCGAAATTGCACGTCGTGCTCGATCCGATGCACGGTTGTTTCGCCCGCCTGGCAAGGCGTTACCTGCAAGCGATCTTCCCGCAGTGCCTGTTTTCCACGATCCACGATGAGCCGCTGGCCTCGTTCGGGGGCCGCAATCCCGATTGCTCGCGACCGCAACACCTCGAAGAACTCTGCTCGGCCGTTTATCACCATCGGGCGCACGTCGGGTTGGCGTTCGACGGCGACGGCGATCGTCTGGCTGTGGTCGACAATCGGGGAACGTCGCTGACGGCCGAAGAGGCCACGTGGGTACTGCTGCAAACGTTCGGCGACGATCTGACCGGCCAACCGTTCGTCTACGATCAGAAGTTCTCCGACCGCGTGCCGGAGGCGGCCCGGCAACTGGGCGCCGAGCCGATGGTCCAGCGGAGCGGCCATGCCTTCGTCCGCACGCGAATGCTCGATTCGGACGCCCTGTTCGGCGCCGAGATCAGCGGGCACTACTTCTTTCGGGCGACCGACGGCTGCGACGACGCCCTGTTTGCGGCCTGCCGTCTGATCGCCCACCTTGCCCGTTGCGACGAGCCGTTGGGCGACTTGCGGCGCCGCTGTCCGCCCGTCTTCATCACGTCCGATTTGCGGGTCCCGGTCGAGCCGGACCGGCAAGAGGCCGTGCTTCAGCGGGTCCGCTCGGCATGGTCGGCCAACGTGCGGCCGACAATCGACGGCGTCCGGATCGATTTCGCCGACGGCTGGGCGCTGGTCCGCCGCTCGGTAACGGAGCCGGCGTTGACCTTCCGCTTCGAGGCATCCAACGCCACCGGCCTGCGGGAACTCGTCTGGAGTTTCTGCGACGCCGTGCCCGAGGTCGGCAACGACCTGCTCGACGCGTACGGAGCCAGCGTGGGCTGAGCCCAGCTACATCGGGCGTGCCGATCAGCGCAATTCAACCACGGTCCTGTGTGGTGCATTGATGGCGTCGAATCCGCGGTTTTCAACCTTCTCGACGGGCTCGGAGGCCTGTCGCACCCGTTGATTCGCAGGCTCGCAGCATTACTGCCCCCCCAGTGGGTGGAGTTTGGTCGCGGTGCGATCGAGAAAAAATAGTTCGCAAAGGGGGAGTGGCACCGGCGAAAACTGCGTGCTATACTTGGGCAATCTAGGAAGACTTTGCGGGGATGTTTGGCCATCCCCTGACGTTACGAAACCCGTTTTAGGAGGATCTACAGATGAGTCGAGTTATTCTGATCTGCGTCGCCATCGTGATTGTGGTGCTCGGTTGCGCCATGACGGCGGAGGCCGGCCGTACTTGTCGCCCGATGACCTGTGCCCCGATGACCTGTGCCCCGATGACCTGCGCCCCGATGACCTGTGCCCCGATGACCTGCGCCCCAGTAACGTGTGGCCCGATCACTTGTGGCCCGGTTACTTGCGCTCCGAAGACGTGTCGTACGCGGTGCCGCCCGGCACGGTTCAGCCGCCCGATGACTTGTAGTCCGCCGATCACTTGTAGTCCGCCGATCACCTACACACCGGTGACCTGTTTCCCGAAGATGTGTGCCCCGGCAACCTGTGCCCCGGCAACCTGCGCCCCGGCGACCTGTGCCCCGGCAACCTGCGCCCCGGCAACGTGCAAGCCGCGTTGTCGTCCCCGGACCTGCCGTCCTCGCACCTGTCTGCCGAAGACTTGCACGCCGGTAACCTCCTGTGCTCCGTCTGCCTGCGATCCGGTGGAAGAGACGACGATCGAGGGCGGCGCCGAGCCGACTCCGGCCGCCGAGCCGACTCCGGTCGCCGAGCCGACTCCGGTCGCCGAGCCGACTCCCCCGGCAGTAGACCCGGCTCCCCCGATCGCTGAGCCGACCACGTAGGCACGGACGTTTTCCGACGAGTGCTTTGATTTCGAGCGTATGCGGATAGTTGGCCCACCGACTGCGGCCTCACGGGCAACAGCGTTGCCCTGAGTCGATTCCGCGAGGAGGTGCGTCGCGTCTGGCGTGCGTGGCTTGTCCGCCGCAAACGCGGCAATCGGCCGCCTTGGAGTTGGTTCGCCCGACTCCAAGAGCGGTACCGTTTGCCGTACGCGGTGGCGATTCACTCGATCTGCCGCAAGCGAACGCAGCGATTGGAGAATTCTCACCATGCATACTCCATCCCCGTCCCGACGTACGTTCCTGAAGTCTACCGCGGCCACCGGGGTCGCAGCCGTTGCCTTCGGTGAGAATCGAGCCGGCGCATCGGACCGCATCCGCGTGGCCGTGGTCGGCATCCGCGGCCGGGGCGGCAGCCATATTCGGTCGTTGCAGAAGCTTGCCGGTGAGAACGTGGAGGTCGCGGCGCTGTGCGACGTCGATGAGGGTGTGCTCGACCGCCGGGCGTCCGAGTGCAAGCAGCAGACGGGCCGCCGGCCGGCCACGTTCGTCGATTACCGCAAATTGCTCGAAGACGACTCGATCGACGCGGTGAGCATCGCCACGCCCGACCACTGGCACGCGCTGCAAACGATCTGGGCCTGCCAGGCGGGCAAGGACGTCTACCTCGAAA